>JAILPZ010000044.1 GCA_024699225.1 Sphaerochaetaceae bacterium | reverse complement strand
TATGCTTCCATAGCGTAAATCTTCAATAGTTAGGACGCCTGACAAAGCTGTGGCATTTAAGTTAGGCTTCCTTACTTCAACACGGCCTTTACGTTTTGTAAGAAGTTTCTCTATTACCCCTGTGTTTTCACCGGGATTAATCGAACATGTACTGTAAAGAATGAAGCCACCGGTTTTAACAGCATCAAGGGCTGCGCAGAGCATGGCAAACTGTCTGATTGCCAGAGACTTTGGTCTTCCAGTTCCCCAGATGGAAAGAGCCTGAGGATCAGTTAGTACATGACGTTCACTGGAACATGGTGCATCAAGGAGAATGCAGTCATATTCATCTTTCTCATAAAGTGACCAGGTTGTACTGTCGTGTCCTGTAATTCTTATGTTTGAATTAAGCTTAGGCGGAAGGCATTCTTTAATTACTGTTGCCAGTCGCGCTCTTCTGGAAGGGGAGCGGTCATTTGAAACAAGTGTTCCTGTTCCGTTTAACTTCATGGCAAGAATCAGGGTCTTTCCTCCTGGAGCTGCACACATATCCAGAACCTTATCACCTTCTTTAACAGGAAGGCAGGAGGCTGCAAGGATTGAGGCAGTGTCCATGTAGTAAGCTTTAGAAAGTTTGTCACTGAGGCTTACAGGCTCTTTTTCTTTAAGAAAGGACTGTTTGAGATCTTCCCAGCGTTCACCGTATATTGTCCCGTAGTAGTCGTTGAATTTATCTTCGCCGCTTAATTTCTTTTTACCTGACACAAAGTTACTTTATAATTTTTGCAGTGTTTTGTATACTTAAGCTGAGGTAGAAATGAAAGATACGACAACATTCAATTCAGACGATCTTGCTTCCATAGCAACCTTTTTCAAAGTCTTCGGAGATCCGACAAGACTCAAGATTCTCTTTGGCCTGGAGAAGGGTGAAATGAATGTTCAGGCTATTGCAGAGATAGCCGGTGTGTCACAGAGTGCCGTAAGTCAGCATCTTAAATACCTGAGGATTGCCCGCCTTGTTTCTTTCAGAAAGGACGGAAAGAACGTCTATTATTCCCTCAACGACGAGCACATTTCAAAAATCCTCTCCCTCGGTGCAGAACATTACCTTGAAACCCAGGTCTGAAAACCTTACTGCGGTTGAATAAAAACCAAGCGGATATTATTATATCCCCTATGAAAAAAAGACTTATAACCAGTGCACTTCCTTATGTTAACAACATTCCTCATCTGGGAAACCTCACACAGGTTCTCTCAGCTGATGTCTTTGCCCGTTTCTGCCGCCTCAAGGGTTACGAGACCCTGTATATCTGCGGAACAGACGAGTACGGTACAGCAACAGAAACCAGAGCTGCAAAAGAGGGTGTAAGCCCGAGAGAGCTCTGCGACCACTACCATGCCATTCACAGAGACATCTACAAGTGGTTTAACATTGATTTTGATTATTTCGGAAGAACATCAACACCCAAGCAGACAGAGATTGTCCAGGGTATTTTCAAGAAGGTTGATGAGGCCGGTTATATTACAGAGAAGGAGACAGAGCAGCTTTACTGCCCCACCTGTAAGCGCTTTCTTGCAGACCGCTTTGTAGAAGGCACATGTCCTCACTGCGGAAGCACAGATGCAAGAGGAGACCAGTGTGACGCATGTCAGACCCTGCTCGAGCCTACTGAACTTATTAATCCAAGATGCGGAGTCTGCGGAACAAAGCCTGAGATCAGAAAGACAAAGCACCTTTATCTTGATCTGCCAAAGGCTCTTCCTCTTCTTGAATCATGGATGGAGAAGGCCAGTGTTGACGGATTCTGGGCCAAGAACGCTGTTCAGGTTACAAAGAGCTGGATTCGTGACGGTCTTAAGGAAAGATGTATTACCAGAGACCTCAAGTGGGGTATACCGGTACCTAAAGAGGGCTATGAAGATAAGGTATTCTACGTCTGGTTTGATGCACCTATAGGTTATATTTCAATTTCAGCAAACTACACTGAAGACTGGGAGCGCTGGTGGAAGAGTCCTGAGGATACTGAACTTTTCCAGTTTATCGGAAAGGACAACATTCCGTTCCATACAGTTATCTTCCCCATCACCGAGCTTACAACAGGTGAGAACTGGACCATGCTTCACCACATGAGTTCCACAGAGTACCTGAACTACGAGGGCGGAAAGTTCTCAAAGAGCAAGGGAATAGGAATTTTCGGAAATGACGTTCAGAGCACAGGAATTCCGGCAGATGTCTGGAGATTCTACATGTTCTACAACAGACCTGAAAAGTCAGACGTAAACTTCTCATGGAAGGAATTCCAGGAAAAGGTAAACGGCGAGCTTATCGGAAACCTGTCTAACCTCGTTAACAGAGCTCTTACCTTTATTTCAAGATACTTTGACGGAAACCTTGTTGCAGGAGATGCAGACGAGGAGATGGTTAAGCTCTTTAAGGCTAAAGAAGCTGAGATTACTGACCTGCTTGAGCGCTCAGAAGAGCGGGATGCACTTCGTGCTGTCTTCGAGCTCTCAGGTCTCGGTAACAAGTACTTCCAGGAATCTGAGCCGTGGAAACTCAGAAACACAGATCCTGAAGCTGCAGTACGTGTTCTCAGAACACTTGCAAACCTCATCAGGGATCTGGGTGTTATGATTCAGCCTTACATGCCTGAAACAGGCAAACGCATTCTCAGTTTCCTCAACTGTGAAGGGCATACCTGGAATGATCTTGGGTCATTCACAGGTGCTGTAAAGGTCGGTCAGACAGATTATCTGTTTAAGAAACTTGCAGATGAGGAAATTGAAGAGATGAGAAACCGCTTCAGTGGTTCCCAGGAAGAAAGAGAGGAAAAAAAGATGGAAAATACAAATATAGACAAGAAGGCAGCTGCAAAGGCTGCTGCACAGGCTGCAAAAGCTGCAGAAGAGAACAAGAGTATTGCAGAGAAGTTTGCTGACAAGGTTATTCTCAAGGTTTGTGAGATTACAGAAGTCAACAAGCACCCGGAGGGAGATTTCCTCTACATCCTCACTCTGGATGCAAAGGAGGAGGAGAGCAGAACAATTGTTTCCTCTATCGTTCCCTATTACACAGCTGACGAGCTTCTTCACAAGCACATTATTCTTGTAAGCAACCTTAAGCCGGCTAACTTCAGGGGAGTCAAGAGCCGTGGTATGCTTCTTGCAGCCCAGGATCCGGATGCTGAAGAGCACTCAACATGTGAAGTTCTCTTTGCTGACGATCTTCCTGCCGGAGCAACTCTTGTTCCTGAAGGTCTTAAGAATCCTGAGGGAGATGTATTCTACGTCAAACCGGATCATTTCTTTGCCATGCCTCTGTACGTTGAAAACGGAGTTCTCAAGGTTGACGGAAAGGCTCTTGTAACAGCAGAAGGCAAGACTGTAGGAACAAAGAAGTACCTCAACGGACCTGTTGGCTGATAATTTGAGTATTTTTCTGTTACCTAAAGCCTTATAATTTGTTTTATAGGTTGAATGGGTAGTGAAAATATTCTGATTTTAGGCTATGAGCGTCGCGATGGCGGTCTAAAAAATGCTTTATACTATGCCTCTTTGGGTTGTAACGTCCGGCTCACAGATCTCAAGGATTTGAAATCTTTGGGAGAAGGAGCCGAATTCCTTAAGTCTCACGGCGTTGAGATTATTAGTGACGGATACAGGGAAGAAGACTTCAAATGGGCTGACAAAGTAGTTAAGACTCCTGCCATAGACTTTTCAAATGAATATTTAAAATATGCCAAAAATGTAGTAAGCAGTTTTTCAGAACTGCTCTCATCACCTCTGATTAAAGAAACAAAGATAATTCTGATTTCAGGCATTAAGGGAAAGACTATCGCTGCAAGTGCCATAAGCCATACCCTTAAAGCCTTCGGACATACTGTCCATACCTGCGGAAACCTGGGACGCTCTGCCTATGCTGAGCTTGCTCTTTTAAACAGAGGAGAGATTCCTCAGTACCTTATCTGTGAATTCAGTTCCCGTCAGTTAAGGGATGCTCTGTATATTCTTGGTGAGGATTTTCCAGACGTAGAGCTTTCGTTGATTACGGGTTATAACCAGGAGACAGATGAAGCTGTAAAGGGAAAGGAAACTGTATATGCTAGAAAATCTGCAAAGATTGTCTGTCCGCAGGAAATGAGAAAGCCACTTGCAAGAATTATTGATAAAAAGCTTTCTGCCATATCTTCTATTGAAGCACTGTCAAAATCCATGAGCTCAGAAATACCTGAGTCCCTCAGAAACGCATATGCGGTACTCTCTGCAATAGGAATACCGGCAGGAAAAAGATCTCAGGGATTAAAGAGTTTCAGGGGAGTTCCCAATCAGAGTGAAATTATACTGATGAACGGTGAAATTATTGCTGTAAATGACAGTTCAGCTACTATACCGGAATCGGTTGTTTTTGCCTATCAACAATTTGCATCACTTCCTGTGCACATCATATGCGGAGGCACGGGCCGCAATCTGGATTCTTCCTGTTTGATTAACAGTCTTTCACATTGTGCCAGTGTCACTCTTCTTGACGGATCTTTTACCCGTTCTGCCCTTATGCCGCTTCTCCAGAAAAACGGTATCTCTTTTAACGGTCCTTTTATAAAGATGGAAGATGCTGTTAATGCAGCCTTTATGGGTACTGATCCAAATGACGGAAAACAGGAAGTTATACTGCTGTCACCCGGAGCTATGGCATATGAATACTTCTCTGATGAGTTTGAAAGGGGAGACCTCTTTGCCCGCGCCTGTAAGGCTTTGGATGAGTAGCACTCTTCTTCTTAGCTTTTTGGCTCTTTTCTTGTTTTCTTTCTGTATTCAGTTGGAGTCATGCCCGTAACTGTTTTAAAGCTTTGGATAAAATAGTTTGTTGTATTAAATGCAAGATGAGAAGCTATCTCATTTATTGTCATGGATGTAGTGGCAAGCATACTTTTAGATTTTTCTATTTTGGAATTTCTTATATACCGGATTAAGGATACTCCTGTTTCTTTTTTGAATTTGTCAGTTATGTAGTATTCTGAATAACCGCAGAGTACACTCAGGTCATAGGCTGAAATTCTTCTGTTCTGGGAAACTTCTATAAAATCACAACATTTCTGGACTGCTGAGGAATAGCCTTTGTCGTTCTTTGTCCTGTGCACTCTGTATACAAAATCGTGGAACATGGCGTTTGCCAGAGAGAAAAGTTCTCCACTGTCCTCGCTGTTTTCAATAGCCTTCAGATATGAATCTCCGAGAGAGTAGGCTATTTCCGGGTTCAGTCCCCCTTCCATTGCAGCACGCGAGATAAGGGTTTCCATAACCACAAGACTTGTCTTGGCCTGTCTCAGCGGATCTTTTCCCTGAACCGGAACACCCTGGCTCAAACTGATTGATTTCATGAAGGCATTTTTGTAGTTTATGTTGCCTTCTCTTACCGTGCTGAGCATTTCCTGCTCACTCATGTATATTTTTTCCCTGTCTCTTTTCCCGGATATGCTGGTGTCAACATACATTCCCTTATTTTTACCGGAATAGAGCTCCATCTTACTGAGGTTTCTGCCGGTTATGGCATTATGTATATTTGTAACATAGTTCAGTAGAACAGAGTTTGACATAATGGGTATTTTGCCAATCATGTTTGAAAGAGTGTCCGAAATATAGGGAGGAAGTTCCTGTCTTATCTGATTTTCTGAAACGCTTGTATAGAACACGGGACCTATAACAAAGATTCTTGTATCTTTTCTGCTGTCCTCAAAAACAGCAGCCCACTGCATTCCTAAGGAAGAGCCAATCAGTCTGGGTTCACTGACCTGCCCGGCTTTATACAGTTCCAGGATTCTTTCCATGGCTCCGAGTTTGATCATGGCGTTTTCAAGGGCACTTCTTTCTCTTCCTGAGTATGTACTTGAGATAGACTTACCTCCGGTGTCGTAACACCAGATTCCGCACATGTTTTCAGCAGGAAACAGAGATTCAAGAAAAATTAGAGTTTTTTCAATCTGTTCCCTGTTTGTATTCATTTTTTTACCATCCTAATAACTTCTGTTTATAAAAGATATTGTAACATGTATTAAATAGTTTTGCTTGTAAAAAACTATAATTTATAAATCATGAATTTTTGTAACTTTTCACTAATTTATGAGACTATTATGCCGGATTTTCTACTGTTATCTTTAAATTGAGACAAACAATGTTTTTAATGTCTTAAAGGAGTGTTAAAGTGGCAACTAACAAGATTAGTGCAAGTATTGAGGATGGTGTAGATTACAGAAGAGCAAAGCTCTGGCAAATCATCCTTGTGGCCAGCAACGGCCTTAACGGAATGGCTATATATTCACTTATAGGTATGGCCAGTTATTCAGCAAGCATTGGATATGGCATTGCGACAGCAGTAATTGCAGGTCTTCTGACATTCACAAGAATTTTTGATGCAATCACCGACCCGCTTCTGGCATTCCTGTATGACAGAATGAACACCAGATGGGGTAAGGTAAGACCCCTCATGCTTCTCGGCTGGGCGGTTCAGAGCCTTGGAATTTTCTTCATGTTCCATGCTTTCTCTAGCAAGGGTCATGGTGTACCGGTTTTCCTTGCCTGCTACATGCTTTATGTAATAGGTTACACAATCGTCAACATGACAGCTCAGACACTTCCTGCTTTGATTACAAATGATCCCAAGCAGCGTCCTATGGTTGGTGTCTGGTTTACAATCTTCAACTACATGGTTCCTATGATTCTCACAATCGTCCTTAACGTTGTTATGCTTCCACGTTTTGGCGGAACATATAATCAGGCCTTCCTTTCAGCAGCAACATTCCTGGTAATAGGAATTTCTTTTGTTGGTGTTGTTCTTGTATGTCTCGGTGTTTCAGCATATGACAAGCCTGAATTCTTCAAGGGAACAAAGAAAGAAGACCAGCAGCTCAAGCTCAAGGACATGATCAGTGTCCTTAAGGATAACAAGCCCCTTCAGTGCTATATTGCTTCAGCTGCATCTGACAAGATTGCCCAGCAGGCTCAGAGTGCAAGTGTTGTAACTACCATGCTTTTGGGTATTCTTATCGGAAACATGGGACTTGGTACCATACTTAGTGTTATTGGTATGCTCCCATCCATAGTATTTGCCTTCATTGGTGCCAAATACGCAGGTAAACACGGTCACAAGGAGTCAATTGTAAGATGGACAACTCTCAGTCTTATTGCAAATGCGGTTATAATTCTGTTCTTTATAGTAATTGATCCGTCAAGCATAGCCCACATGGGAATAACTATGGTTTTATTCGTACTTCTTACTCTGGTCTGTAACGGATTTGCCATGGGTATAACAACTTCAAACACAGGTTTCATGGCTGATATCATTGACTATGAGCTGGACAGAAGCGGAAAGTACATTCCTGCAGTTATCACAGGTACATACAGCCTTGTAGACAAGATTGTTTCTTCATTCTCAGCAGCAATCGCAACCGGATGTGTAGCCATCATAGGTTATACAGCAACATTACCGCAGCCCGGAGATGAGGCTACAGCCGGTGTCTTCTGGATGACCATGTTCCTCAGATACGGCCTTGCAATTATCGGATGGTTTGTCACCCTCTTTGCAATGCGTTTCTGCGGACTTGACCGTAAGGAAATGATTGAAGTCCAGAAGAGAATCAGCGAGAAGAAAGCTGAACTTAAAGGTTGAGGTGATTAAATTGGAAAGAAGAGTATCTAAGCTTACTGCATGGCAGTTTTCAAAGGACAAACTTAATTGGGAAGAAATCACTGTTCCCCATACATGGAATGCTGTGGACGGACAGGATGGTGGAAATGACTATTACAGAGGAACCTGTTACTACAGAAGAACTCTTGATTGTCAGGTAAAAAAAGAAGAACGTGTCTTTATTGAATTCAATGGCGCTGCCATGAGTGCAACAGTCTGTCTGAACGGAGAGCAGCTTTGCGTTCATGACGGAGGATACTCAACTTTCCGTTTAGATCTTACGGAGCATCTTAAAGGCTCTGATGAGATCCTTGTAGCTGTGGATAACAGCGATAATACAAAAGTCTATCCGCAGAAGGCAGATTTTACCTTCTACGGAGGACTTTACAGGGATGTAAATCTTATTACAGTCCCTTCAGAGCATTTTGAGCTCTTAAAAGATGGTACACCGGGTATCAAAGTAACTCCTATTGTTAATCTTGAGAAAAAGAGCGCAGAGGTTACTGTAGAAACATGGCAGAATTCAGATAATGTTGAAATATGTGTTGCAGATCAGAAGACCTGTGTTAAGAGCACAGACGGCCATGCCTGTGCCACCTTTACCATAGAGAATGTAAGACTCTGGGACGGAGTTTTTGATCCGTATCTTTATACTGCAACTGCAACCCTGGAAAGCGGAGACAGAGTGTGCACTTCATTCGGATGCAGAACATACAGCTGTGATCCTGAGAAGGGCTTTTTCCTCAACGGCAGAAGTTATCCGTTAAGAGGTGTGAGCAGGCATCAGGACTTAAAGGGAAAAGGAAATGCCCTTAGTCCCGCCGACCATGACAGGGATATGGCCATAATCCGTGAAATAGGTGCAAATACCGTAAGACTTGCACACTATCAGCATTCACAGTATTTCTACGACCTCTGCGACAGGTACGGAATAGTAGCCTGGGCAGAGATTCCCTATATCACCATGCACATGAACAAAGGTAGGGAAAACACAGTATCTCAGATGCGTGAGCTTGTAACTCAGTGTTACAACCACCCGTCTATCGTTGTCTGGGGTCTTTCAAATGAGATTACATCTGCAAGTGTTGTAAATGAAGAGCTGCTGGATAACCACAGACTCTTAAATGACTTGTGTCATGAAATGGATAAAACCAGACTGACCGTTATGGCAAACGTATTTATGCTTGAACAGGAAAGCCCCATGCTTGAGATTCCTGACATCAACAGTTACAACCTCTACTTCGGCTGGTATCTGGGCGAGATGTCACAAACGGACAGTTTCTTTGACGAATATCATGAAAAATATCCGCAAAGGGTAATGGGTTTCTCCGAGTATGGTGCAGATGCAAATGTTGCATACCACAGTGAGAATCCTGAGAGGGGAGACTACACTGAGGAATTTCAGTGCCTTTATCATGAGCACATGCTCCGCATGATAGAGGAAAGACCATATCTCTGGGCCACTCATGTATGGAACCTCTTTGATTTTGCTGCTGACGGCAGAGACGAAGGTGGAAAGCATGGCGAGAACCAGAAAGGCCTGGTTACCTTTGACCGACAGACAAGAAAGGACGCCTTCTACCTCTACAAGGCGGCATGGAATAAGAATGAAAGCTTTGTTCATCTCTGTGGAAAACGTTTTGAGAAACGCAGCGGAGATGAAACAGAGATTAAGGTATATTCAAATGAAAACCATGTATCACTATTTGTGGACAACTGGCCTGAAATGGAACTGGACGGAAGTACGGTATTTACCTTCCGCATCCCTCTGACATATGAAAACTGTGGAAAGCATACCATAAGGGCTGTTTCGGGAAGCTGTACTGATGAAATGGTGATCTACAAGGTTGATGAGGCAGAAAAGAGCTATATTTTTAACAAGACTTCAACTGTTGTAAACTGGTTTGACGCTGATTTTGACCCCGAGTGTTTCTCTGTCAGTGATACACTTGGTGAGTTGAAGGCCAATGAGAAATCTGCAGCTGTTGTAAACGCCATGATGGCGGAAGGAGCTAAAAACCGCGGAGATGTGGCTGAGATTGTTAAAGATAATCCTGCTCTTGTACGCATGATGGAAAGAATTACGCTTTTAAGTCTGATGAAGCAGTCCGGTGCCTCAGAAGAAAATATAAAGCAGATGAACAGAATTCTGCAGGGGATACATAAGTGAAAAAATATGTTCAACAGATAATGCTCGGAACAGTAACAGGAAATGAGAAACAGGCCCGCGCTACCCTTGAAAGGATAAAAAACGCAGGCTATGACGGCCTGGAACTGAACCGTTTCATGATTCATCCTTCCTCATTTATGGTAAGAACCCTGACCCGTATGGCGGGCATGCCTACAGGTAGGGGCGGTAATCTTAACTGGCAGAACCTGATTAAGGAGTCCGGTCTGTCAGTTGCCTCACTGCACACAGACCTGGGAAGCCTTAAAAGGGAACCTGAGAAGGTTGCACAAGATGCTGCTTCCTTTAACACCGACAGGCTTGTTATAACAGGTATGTACCGCTTTGATTACTCAAGCCCTGATGAGGTTAAGAAGCTTGCAGCCTCCCTTAATGAGGCCGGAAAACTTCTTAAAGAAAGAAACATGAGCCTTCTGTACCACAACCATAATGTTGAACTTCTGAAAGTTGCAGAAAACAAAACCGCCTATGATGTTTTACTTGAAGAAACAGATGGGGACTTTGTTGGTTTTGAATTTGACAGTTACTGGTTTACTGAAGCTGGTGCTGATGCTGTATCATGGATGAAGCGCCTTGGTCAGAGGATGAAGATGTGGCATGTAACAGACAGAGGGTCAAGACAGAGCGGAGTTTCCATGACTCCCATTTTAAAAGCTGACAGCATGGAACTCGGATACGGGAATATGAATCTGGATGCCCTGTCAAATATAGCGCTTATTAACGGAGTAAACTCAGTAGTGCTTGAGAGTCATAAAAACTGGATAGACAATGATCCCCTGAAGAGTATTGAAACCAGTGCAAAATGGTTTGAAGGAAGGTTCTGATGAAAGCTGTTAATCTGAAAACTGACCATATGTCAAATCCCATTGGAATAAGCTCCCGGTACCCGACCCTAAGCTGGACAGCTTCAGGTATTCAGCAGACAGCATACGAACTTGAATCCTACGTCTCAGGCACCCTGGTATGGAAAAGCGGAAAGGTTGAAAGCTCTAAAAACCTTGTAAAAACAGGGTATGAGGGCAGATCCAGAGACCGCGTTATGTGGAAAGTCAGACTTTACTCTGAAGAAGGTGTGTCTGAGTGGAGCAGTGCGTACTATGAGATGGGCCTTCTTTCTGAAGAAGACTGGACCGGTCGCTGGATAGACCCTGAAACAGCTTCAGATACGCAGGAGAGAAAAAGCTCAAGCGTTCTTAAAAAGACTTTTAACGTGTCAGACAACACCACAGACGGGAGACTTTACATAACAAGCCATGGCCTTTACGTTGCAAAAATTAACGGAAAGAGGGTGGGAGACTACGTACTTGCTCCGGGAGTTGATGATTACAGAAAACGCATTCAGGTCCAGACCTATGATGTTTCAAACCTCCTGCGCCCGGGTGAGAACGAGATAGAGGTAACTCTCGGAGACGGATGGTACAGGGGAAATGTCGGAATTGACGGTACACCCAACTACTATGGCTCCGACATAGCCCTTCTTTGCCAGCTTGAAACAGACAAAAAAGCAGTTTTATCCTCAGATGAGACCTGGCTTGCCTCCCAGGCAGGCCCCATCCGGGCCAATGACACCCAGAAGGGTGAAACCTATGACGCCCGTATGGAAGAGATTACTCAATGGCATGCAGTTGAAGAGAGAGACTATCCGTACTCGGTTCTTGTCGGCGCAGATTCTGTTGCAGTTGTTGAGCAGGAGAGATTTGAGGGAAAACTGATTGTCACTCCAAACGGTGAACATGTTGTGGATTTTTCCCAGAACCTTGCCGGTTACACTCGCATTAGGGTAGAAGCACATGAAGGACAGAAGATAGTCCTGTGGCACGGTGAGACCCTGGATGAGAACGGGAACTTCACACAGTCCAACTTTGACCCCGGTGACAGAAACAAAAACGGCGGAATTCCCCAGAAAACAGAGCTCATCTGTAAAGAGGGTTGGAATGAATACAAGCCTTCCTTTTGTATTTTCGGTTTCAGATACGCAAAAGTTGAGGCTGAAATGGACATCTCGGAAGCTGAGTTTACTGCCATAGCAGTGTATTCTCAGATGGAGCAGACAGGTTTCTTTGAATGTTCTGACGAACGGGTAAACAGACTGTTTCTCAACAGCCTCTGGAGCATGAGAAGCAACTTCTGTGACCTTCCTACAGACTGTCCCACACGTGAGCGCGCCGGCTGGACCGGTGATGCTGCTGTGTTTGCCCCTACCGGAGTACTTCTTTCTGATTGTTACCCGGTATTCAGAAAATTTCTTGCAGAGTGCCGCCTGGCACAGGGTGAGGACGGTCTTGTTTCCAACATAGCCCCTGTGAACAACAAGGGAGGCAAGATAAGCAGTATTCTCCAGGGCTCAGCCGGCTGGGGCGATGCCTGTATACTCGTCCCATGGGCTCTTTATCAGGCCTACAGAGATCCTGCCATTCTGGAAGAGAACTACTGTATGATGTCCTCCTGGATGAACTTTGTTAAAAAACGTGCAACTTCTACAAGACTTGAAAACCACAGAAACCCATACAAAAAGTACCTTGTTGACCACGGTTTCCACTTCGGTGAATGGCTTGAGCCTGATGTCTCTTCAATGGAGACCATGAAGCACAACATGATGCACGGGGCACCCGAGGTGGCTACTGCGTACTTTTACAAATGTGCCTGTCTGATGAGTGAAATTGCGGATATTCTCGGCAAGGGTGAAGATTCTTCATATTATTCTGACCTGGCTCAGAACATAAAAAAGGCATACAGGTACACATGCACTGACAAGGGCAGTATAAAATCCAAACGTCAGTGTGAATATGTAAGGCCCATAAGCTTCGGACTTCTTGACGGGGAAGAGGTAAGAAAGGCTTCTGATGACCTGGATAAACTTGTAAAAGAGAATTCCTTCCATCTGAATACAGGTTTTCTGTCAACGGCAAATCTCTGTTCTGTTCTTTCAGAAAACGGACATACTGATACTGCATACAAATTACTGCTTCAGAACAAGTGTCCGTCCTGGCTGTATGCTGTTGAAAAGGGAGCTACAAGTATCTGGGAGACATGGGACGGAATCCGTGAAGACGGAAGCGTCCATGATTCTTTTAACCACTACAGTTACGGTGCAGTTTCCGGCTTCCTGATTACAGGTGTTTGCGGTATCAGGTATGAAAACGGAAAACTGTTTATAAAACCGCAGGTTGATAAATCTCTTAAATTTGCAAGGGCCAGGTGGTTATCTCCTATTGGAGAAATCACAAGTTCATGGGAATATAAAGAAGACAGGCTAGTCTTTGATGTTAAAGTTCCGCTTCAGGCAGACTTTATAACACCGGACGGAGAAACTATAATATTACGGGCAGGGGAGAACCACTATGAGATACTTCTGTAACCCGCTCAATCTTAATTACAGATATCAGTTTAACGCGGATCCGAGACTTCACGGGAAACTTCAGATATGCAGAGAGGCAGCAGACCCTTCACTAATTGCTTTTAAGGGAAGGTATTACATCTTTGCCTCCATGAACCTCGGAGTCTGGGTTTCCGACGATCTTGCCTCCTGGGAGTACCACAGGCTTCCCGAAGATTTGCCTCTGTATGATTACGCTCCGGATGTGCGGGTTCTCGGTGAATATGTTTATTTCTGCGCTTCAAAGCGTGAGGAAAACTGTGACCGTTACAGAACAAAAGACATACTTGCAGGCCCCTATGAAAAGATAGAGGGAGACTTCCCGTACTGGGACCCCAATCTTTTCTGTGATGATGACGGCCGTGTCTATTTTTACTGGGGCTGCTCAAATGCCACTCCCATTTACGGAGTAGAACTGGACAGAAATACCTTTAAGCCCATAAATGAAAAGGTGGCCCTCATTGAAGGTCATCCTGAGGAAATAGGTTATGAAAGAGTAGGAGATGACAACTCCATCTCACCTGCAAGTGAAGAGGAAGTTGAGGCTAAGTTCAACGCTTTTGTAAAAAACCAGGGAATCCCCGAGAGCATGCTCCCACCCCATATCAAGCCCCTTATCAGGGGTATGTTTTCCAACAGGCCGTACATAGAGGGAGCCTGGATGGACAAGCATGACGGAAGATACTATTTGCAGTATGCAGCTCCCGGAACACAGTACAACACATACAGTGACGGAGTTTACGTATCATCTTCACCGTTAGGACCTTTTACTCTTGCCGAAGGAAACCCGTATTCCTATAAGAGCTCAGGTTTTATCACTGGTGCAGGCCATGGTTCTACAATGGAAGATACAAGTGGCCGCCTCTGGCATACATCAACTATGAGAATCTCTGTTAACCATGATTTTGAACGCAGAATCGGTTTGTGGCGTGCGGGCTATGATAAGGACGGAGTTCTCTTTTGCAATCAGAACTATGGAGACTGGCCGCTGGATACTGAGGCTAAGGACGTGTGGGAAAATCCCAAGTGGATGCTCTTAAGCTATAAGAAGAACTGCTGTGCAAGCTCCTCAGCTGAGGGTCACGGAGCAGAGAATGCCTTTGATGAGAATATAAGAAGCTGGTGGAAGCCCCTCAGTTCTGATAAGGCTGAAAACCTCGTTCTGGACCTTGAAAGCGTTTTTACTGTCAATGCTGTACAGATTAACTTTGCAGACGACAGTATTTCCATTCCGTGTCCCGGAGAAATCAGGGGAGGCTCTCAGGCCCGCTACATAGAAGAGCGTGAACTTGAGACCTGCTGGGTTCTTGAAGCCTCTGAAGATGGAGAGCACTGGTCTGTTATAGGTGAAAGAAAGGGTGGTACCAATCTTCCTCATGAGACCCTTTTCTTTGAGGACGGCTTGAAAGCCCGCTATCTCAGGCTTTCCGGCCTGTCTGTCCCTTATTCTCAGATTCCGTGTATCTCAGGTCTCAGGGTGTTTGGCCTGGGTTCAGGTAAAAAGCCGCCTGTTGCATCTTTTACTGTGAACAGGATTTCAGATCTTGATATGGAAGTATCTGTGGCGGAGCAGGAGAATACTACAGGCTTTAATGTTCTTTTCGGCGAGAGTGAAGATAAGCTGTACAACAGTGTCATGCTCTTTGATTCAAAGAAGAGAATAGGAGCTTTGATAAAGGGCAGAAAGTACTACGTGCGCGTAGATTCCTTTAATGAAAACGGTATTACGAAAGGAGAAGTTCATGGCATTTTCTAAGTCATTTTTAATCGGTGCAGCCACAGCTGCACATCAGGTAGAAGGAAACAATATCCACAGTGATTACTGGCTTCAGGAGCATCTTGAGCATTCAAGTTTTGTTGAGCCAAGCGGAGATGCCTGTGACCATTACAACAGGTATGAGGAAGATATTCTTCTTATGGCCGCAGCAGGTCTTAACGCATACCGCTTTTCTGTAGAGTGGGCCAGAATAGAACCTGAAGAAGGTGTTTTTGACGAAGCGGAGATTGAACACTACAGGTCTGTCATACGCTGCTGCAAAGACCACGGGATTGAACCTGTTGTAACTCTCATGCACTTTACAAGTCCTGCCTGGCTTATAAGAAAGGGAGGCTGGGAAGCTGAAAGTACTGTTGAGTACTTCAGACGCTATGCTTCCTATGTAACTGAAAAGCTCGGCTCTGAAATTAATTATATCTGTACCATCAATGAGGCTAACATTGGTCTTCAGCTTTCTGCCATTTCAAAGCGCTTTAAGATGATGGCTGAAAAGGCTGCCTCTGCACCGAAGAGTGAAGAAGGCAAGGTCCAGGTTGGAATGAACTTTCAGAAGATGATGGAAAATGCAAAGTATGCTGCCATGGAGAATGCAAAAATATTCGGAACACCGCAGCCTCAGGTTTTTGTTGGTTCCAGAACAGAGCAGGGCGATATGATAATTATTAAGGCCCATATGGCTGCAAAAGAGGCCATAAAGGCAATTTGTCCTTCCATAAAGGTCGGTATAACACTGTCACTTCACGATCTTCAGGCTGTTCCCGGAGGTGAGAAATTCGTCAGCTCTGCATGGGAAGAAGAATTTGCTCACTATGTTCCCTTCATAAAGGAAGATGATTTTCTTGGAGTCCAGAACTATACCAGAACCGTCTACGGACCGGAGGGTCAGCTCCCGGCTCAGGGTGAGCTTACACAGATGGACTATGAGTTTTATCCCCAGGCGCTGGGTAATGTGATAAGAAAGGTTCACGAGCTGTTTAAGGGAAGACTGATAGTTACAGAGAATGGAGTTGCCACGGATGATGATTCAAAGCGTGTTGAATTCATAGAAAAGGCTCTTAGCGGCGTTAAATCCTGTATTGACGAAGGTATACCTGTTGACGGGTATCTTTACTGGTCCCTTATGGATAACTTTGAGTGGCAGAAGGGTTTTGGCATGAGGTTCGGCCTGATTTCTGTTGATCTTAATACTCAGAAGAGAGAGGCAAAGAACAGTCTTGCCTTCCTCGGGAAATACAAAAGCTGAAGTTAAAAAAATAGCTGCAACTTCGCGTTGCAGCCATCAGCAATCAAGATTACTTTTTCTTGTGTCTCATCATTCTGAGCTTTTTCTTTCTTTTATGAGTAGCAATCTTATGCTTCTTTCTTTTTCTTCCACAAGGCACTGCAGAACTCCTTATTCTCCGCCTTCTGCGGAGTAGATTGTAATTACAGCGTGTATTATCCAGAAATTGTTTGAATCGGTCAAGTGCAGGCCATGTCTTTCTGAGAGAATGGGATAGTATTTGTTTTTTATTGTTGTTTTTTTATTTATTATTTCTTGTATTAATTTATATATTTATATGGCTGGACTCGATTGACTTAAAAAGGCCACAAATGCTATGTTAGATACTGCCTCTTTATCCGCCGTTGGCGGATCATATTTATAGTCCGTAAGGAGGAACCATGAGAAATTATGAGTTCACTGTCATCTTTGACGCAAACGAAGAAATGACAGAAAAAGGGATGGAATTTGTTTCATCACAGTTTGCAGCTTCCTCTGTTGAAGTAACAAAGAAGGAAGACATGGGCGTTAAGAATCTCGCCTATCAGATCAAGAAGCAGGACAAAGGCCACTATTTCTATTTTGAGCTTTCTGCTAACCCCGAGACAATCAACCTGATGAGTAAAGAAATGCTTCTTCAGGGAGAAATCCTCAAGTTCCTGTTCGTCGTTAAGGGCTGAACAGCAATCTGATGGAAATTTAAAGGAGCACACTTATGGCTAATGACATCAATGTAGTAGTTCTTGTTGGAAGACTCACAAGAGATTGTGATATCCGTTCAACTCAGTCCGGAATGAGTGTCTGTCGTTTTTCTGTTGCTGTTAACAGAAGAAAGAAGACCGGAGACTCATGGGGAGATGAAGCAAACTTCTTTGATGTTGTCTTAATGGGAAAAAGTGCAGACAGTCTGCGTTCTTATCTTACCAAGGGGCGCCAGGTCTCCGTTGAAGGAGAGTTGAGGCAGTCAAGATGGGAACAGGATGGTCAGTCTCATTCCAAAATTGAGATTATTGCCAATAATGTACAGCTTCTTTCGTCTCCCGGAACTCAGAGTACTTCTGAGCCGGGTTCCTACGGAAATGCACAGCGTTCAAATCCCGCACCGCAGCAGACTTCTGCACCGGCTTCCATGCCTGCAGCAGGTCCTGAGGCCTTTGAGGATAAGGACGACATTCCGTTCTGATAATTAATTGGAGATTTAAAATGAGTGATGAAAAAGAAAAAATGGTAGAAGGATCTTTCAGAGATAAGAAGATGGGCGGATCAAAGCGCCAGTCTTACAAGAAGAAGATCTGCAAGTTCTGCGCACAGAAGACAGAACCTGATTACAAGAACCCTGAACAGCTTAGACGCTGTGTTACAGAGCGTGGAAAAATTCTTCCTGCACGTATCACAGGTACATGTGCAAAGCATCAGAGAGCTCTTACTCAGGAGATCAAGAGAGCCAGAGTACTTGCTTACCTCCCGTTTGACAGGAAGTAATATCTGACATGGATAACAGTAGACAGACTGCAGTTTACAGGAATGTATTTATAGTATTGATGATTCTGTCCAGCGTTGTTTTATCAAGGCTGTCGATGGGACTTCTGTTATTTCCTATTCCTGTACTGCTGTCAGTCAACTCTATTGCAGACAAGAGAAAGGCCGTTGCCGTTCACCTTGCAGCATCTGCAGCAGTTATAGGGGTTTACCTTGTAACAAGCTACGAGCTTTTTACCGCTGAGTACGTAACCATAGGTTTACTGGGACTTTTGTTCCCGCTTACAACCTGTATTGCATGTACACTGTGGACAGCTCTCAGGGACTACAGTAACTCAGTTTTAAGAAAGCTTGTTATCTGCAGTTTTCCAACAGCAGCTATAGCGCTGGCATTTTCAATCTGGATTTGCCTGCCTGCTGCTGAGCAGTCAGTTGAGACCATGAGTTCTGTATATTCACTTGTTGTTCCCCAGGATCTTCTTGGAGAAGTAACAGTTGATATAGTAGGAATTTTCATTGGGGTTCTCAAACTTGGAAGTGTTCCTGTAGCCATGCTGCTTCAGACCCTTCCCATTCTTATTTCAGAATGTCTGCTGCACAGAAGGGATGAGAAATGGTATTTTGATTTTGCAGATATGAAGATGCCGTACAAGTATGTATGGATTTATCTTATTCTGCTGTTTCTGAGTGTTGTTGCTCCGCGTCTGAGCTTTGTAGGCCAGATACCGGTAATAATATTCTGGAACCTGACACTTGGCCTGAGCCTTCATTTTATACTCGAAGGTGTATCAATAGTTGTTTACCTGCTCAGAAAGCGGTCACTGTTCTTTACACCTGGAAGAATTATGATTTACATGGCTTTTGCCATGGTGATTCCGGGCTTGAATATGTTTGTTCTGTCAGCACTGCTGGCACTCGGCGTATTTGAGAACTGGATTAAATTTCGCTAAATAACGGTTTTAAACCGTATCAAAAAAAGGAGGATTCAAAATGAAAATCATTCTGAATCAGGATGTACCTAACCTCGGAGAAGAGGGAGATGTCTGTGTGGTAAAAGACGGTTACGCACGTAACTTTCTTCTTCCTACTGGTGCTGCGGTACTTTACAACAAGGATAATCTGGCTGTTTTCAAGAGCAGAGCTGCCGCAATCGAAAAGAGAAAGGCTGAGAAGCGTGCTGCTTCAGCTGACCTCAAGCAGAGACTTGATGCTGTTAAGCTTCATATCGTAGTTGCTGCCGGTGAATCCGGAAAGCTCTTCGGTTCTGTCACTTCTGCTATGGTCCAGGACGCTCTTGCAAAGCTTGGCTTCGAAATTGAGAGAAAGAGAATTGAAGTTGCTACACACTCTATCAAGATGACTGGTAACTATACTGCAAGAGTTCACCTCTATGAGAATGAATCTTCAGTAATTGGTCTTGTTGTTGAGAGTGAAGCTGAAGTTAAGGCTGCTGAAAAGGCCGCTGAAAAGGCTGCTAAGGAAGCTGCTGAAGCTGCTGAGAAGGCTGCTGAAGAAGCTGCTGCTGTTGAGGCACCTGCTGCAGAAGAAGCTCCTGCTGAAAACTGAGCAAGTTTCTTTTTCAAACAATCATGCCCGCTTGAATGCGGGCTGATTTGTCTTAAGGGGTAAGAAAATGGCAAAGTCTGCTGCTACCAGAATTCCACCACATGATTTAGCCTGTGAAAGTGCTCTTCTGGGCTCTGTTCTTCTGAAGAACAAGGTTCTGGATGATGTTGAATCCATGATTTCTTCTTCTGATTTCTATCAGAGAGCCAATCAGAAGATCTGGGAAGCTTTTCTCGGAATGAGAAAGGAAATGCCCGGAACAACAATCGATATTATTTCTCTGCCGAAGTACATAGCAGAGAAGGGGATTGTTGGGGACTGCGGCGGAATTGCCTATATTTCAAAACTTACCTCTGAAGTACCTGTCTATGAGAATGCCTCATACTACGCATCAGTTATCAGAAACCTCTCCATCAAGCGTCAGCTTCTCTACCTCTCAGTAGAGATTGGAGAAAGTGTTTTTGATGAAACTCAGGACGTAAAGTTTTCCATAGACAAGCTTGATTCCAGACTCTCCGAGCTCAGTACAAACTCTGACTGGGGAGCCTACAGGGAATCAGGAAACATTTTAAATGATGCTGTTAACCAGATCGTTGTAGTCAGACCCACACAGGGTCAGGTTGGTCTTTCAACAGGATTCAAGCAGCTTGACTACAAACTCGGTGGCGGTTTCAAGGATACTGACCTTATCATAATCGGTGCCCGTCCTTCTGTCGGTAAGACTGCTCTTGCCCTTTCAATTGCGGATAACATGGCTTTTAACAGAAGCAGGCCTGTAAAGGTTGGTTTCTTCTCACTTGAAATGTCAGGACAGACTCTTATGGAGCGTCTTATTGCAAGAGAGGCAACTGTAGATGCAACAGCCATGTCCAGCGGTCAGATTACTGAGAATATGCGCAGTGCCATTTTAAACGCAGCTGACAGAATGTATGACATGTCAGGCAACCTTCTTATCCAGGATACTCCTAATATCAGCCTTGCAGAGATTAAGGCCCAGAGCCGCAGAATGGTCCGCAAGGAAGGCGTTCAGATTATCTTTATTGACTATATTGGTCTTATTGAACCGGACGGAGATTCTTCAAAGAAGAGATTTGAACTGATGGCCGAGGTTTCAAGAAGCCTCAAGGGTCTTGCCAGAGAGCTTAAAATCCCTATTGTCTGTCTTTCTCAGGTTAACAGAGATGCAGGTAAGGACCGCGCTCCCATGCTCGCCGACCTCAGAGAATCAGGAGCTATTGAGCAGGATGCTGACGTTGTAATTCTTCTTGATGATGCTACAAAGCGTCTTGATGAAAACAACAAGGTTGCTCAGTACGAGGAAGAAGATCCGGATCTCGGAGAAGAGCAGAACAAGAGCCTGGAAGTAAAAGATAAGAATAACAGGAGCATCAAAATCATTATTGCAAAGCAGAGAAACGGTAGTACCGGAGCATTCAACCTTCTGTTCCGTTCAAACTATGTCAGTTTCAATGAGATTGAGAGAACAGTTAATTTCTGATTTTAAGAATAAATTCTCAATATAGGGATTATAACAAGGATAGTAAGAAGACCTGCAACCTGAAGAAAGATATAGACCTTCGGCGGGAAGGTTCTGTGTGTTATAAGCTCAACTGTACTTATCAGGATAAGACCGCCGTCCAGAGCAGATATGGGAAGCATGTTTGCCACACCAAGGGATACACTGATGGTGCCTGCAAGATAGATTACTATTCTGAGTCCTGCATTAAAATCAGCCTTAAAGGCATTTTGTGAAATAACGCCGATTTGCTCTGAAGCCTCAATGGTACCGCTGAGCGTATCTCCCATCTTGGCCTTGCCCTTAACAACAGAGACAACAGAATCTATGAATATCCTTATATTTGCAAAACACTCTTTAAATGAAAGGCGCACTGCATCCTTAAACGAGGCTCCTGGAACTGCCCTGTAGTCTATTTCATAAGGGATAATCCCGAACAGACCGTTTTCAGGAACAACGGTAAATGTACCTCTGTCTGTTTCAAAGATAACAGAGGAATCATGGGAGTGTTCCTTGAGGATATTCTGGATATCGTTGTACTCATAGACGGGTATTTCATTGATTGAATAGACAGTGTCCCCTGAGAGAAGGCCTGCTTTTGAGGCGGCGCATTCAGTTATTCCGTAGTATTCGCTGTGATCTGATGCCAGGCCGATTTTGGGGGCATAGTAGCTTTCCATAAACGGCATGAGCAGCAAAATGGTGAAGCAGAACAGGGCAAAGATAATGTTCATAAGAGGCCCTGCAAGGTATGTTATGATTCTTTTTATTGGGCTTACGCCGTAGATTGAACCCTCGTCGCAGTTCTCCAGGCGGCGCTTTTTCTGCATGATTGCGTACTTAAGATCATCCTGACCTGCCATAACTGTAGCTCCTCCGAACGGGATGAGTTTCATGGTTATGGTTGTGTTTTCAAAGTTGATGGAAAAGAGTTTTGGTCCTATTCCGAAGGTCAGGCTTTCGACCTTGATTTTGCAGAGTCTGGCTGCTATGAAGTGGCCCATTTCATGGACAATAATAATGAGGTCCAGTGCAAGAACACCGATTATAAATGACAGAATCCATGAGAGGGATAAGGATTTCAAAGCACTACCTGTCTCTTAACCTTAGCCTGTATTTCGTAAATATCGTCAAAACTGCTTATCTTTTCAGACCATGAAAGATCCAGGGCCTTTCTTACTACAGAGCGAATCTGTGTAAATTTAATTTTGCCCCTGATAAAGGCATCCACTGCTATCTCGTTTGCTGTGTTGTATACGGTGGGGTAGGCACCCTCAAGACGCACACATTCAAATGCATCCGAGACAAACGGGAAACGCTCTGAGTCCAGGGCTGAGAAGGAAAGATTGAGGTTTGTAAAATCCAGGGCCTTACCGGCTTCATGCGGGAACTTGTAGAGAAGAAGGGCTCTCATAATAGGGAAGACCATATCAGGAGGGCTCATCTGTGCATATACCTGACCGCTTGTAGTTCTGACCATTGAGTGAACTACACTCTGAGGGTGAATTACAACCTCAATTTTATCTGCCGGGAAGTTAAACAGGTAATGAGCTTCTATTACCTCAAGACCCTTGTTTGCAAGGGTGGCTGAGTCTATGGAAATCTTGGGGCCCATGTTCCAGGTAGGATGTTTGACAGCCTGAGCAGCTGTTATGTTTTCAAGCTCTTCTGGTTTTGAGTTCCTAAACGGTCCGCCGCTGGCTGTAATAACAAGAGAACTAACATTCTCTCTGCCTTGTGTGAGAATAAGCTCATCAATAGCTGAATGCTCACTGTCTACGGGAATAATCTTACAGTTATGCTCTCTGGCATAGGAGAAGAGAAGGGATCCTCCCATAACAACGGATTCCTTGTTTGCAAGGGCCAGAACGGGAGAAGTCTCCATTACAGTTACAGAGGCCTTAAGACCCTCTGAACCGCTTATTCCGTTAAGAACCACATCTGCCTTTAAGGAAAGAAGCATCTCTTTGAGATTTCTCCAGATGCGGATTTTATCAGTCTCAGGACATGGAGCATCTGATGTTATGCAGAGGTTCGGGATATTGTTTTCAAGGCATACTGAGAGAGCCTGTTCTACACGGGAGTGAACGGAAGCTCCGCAGATATGTATGTTATCCTTAAAGCTTTTGCAGCCGCGAACAGCAGTCTGACCAATACTTCCTGTAAGACCTAAGATAACTGCTTCTGTCATGCTGTAAAACCTGCGTACATCAGGTAGAAGAACGGGGCAGAGAAGATAACTGAATCTATACAGTCAAGAATTCCGCCTCTTCCGGGAATTACATTTCCTGAGTCCTTAACACCTGCACTTCTTTTGAAGACACTCTCCAGAAGATCCCCCATGTTGGCAAATACACTCATTCCTATACCGAGAAAAACTGAGTCAACAACTGAAGGGCAGGATACCTTGTCGGAGAGGAGGAAGCAGTAAACTACACTTACTGCTATGGTGCATATAAAACCGCCTATAAAGCCTGCCACACTTTTCTTGGGGCTGGCCTTAAACGGATGGGCTGTGTATTTTCCGAACAGCATTCCGAAAACATAGGCAAAAATATCATTTGAAAATACAAGAGCCAGAAAGAGGACAATTGCATATGAAGAGACATGTTCCAGAGACAGAAGTCTTACAACAAAACTTAGGAAGTAAGACGGATAGACTGTAAGAAGAACGTATTTTGAAGCCTCAGTAAGGGAGTTCTTAAAATCATCCTTTTCCCCAAGTATTACCTGAAGGAACATGAGAAAACTCAGAATTGTTATGAGGGTAAACCCTGTAACAGAACTCATAAAGTACTCAACAACAGGAAGAATCCACACAAGGTACGCTGCCGGTACAACCTTCTTGAACAGAAGGCGGCTCATCTCAAGGCTTCCGAAAAATGAAAGGATAAAGATGAAAATGCTCAGTCCTATAAAGTTGTACTGAGGCAGAAGGAAAATCAATGCAAAAAGAGCAGGAATTCCAACAACGCAGGTAAAGATTCTTGCTGCAAGATTACTTTTGAACATCCTTAAGGCCTCCGAATTTTCTTGTTCTCTTTCCAAGTTCTTCAATTATAAGGTCAAGTTCCTCTGTGTTCCAGTCCGGCCACAGTGTAGGAATGGAAAGGAACTCTGCGTAGGCGCTGTCCCAGAGCATGAAGTTGCTGATCCTGTGTTCTCCGGCACTTCTTGCTATCATATCGGGAGCGGGAATATCAGGATTATCCAGATGAGAATTAATATCTTCAACAGTAATCTTCTTTCCCGGGTTTTCAAGCGCACAGCGTGTTGCAGCACGGGAAATTTCATCCTGACCGCCATAGTTTACGCAAAGGACAACTGTTGTTCCTGTGCAGTGCTCAGTCTTATCCAGAGTGTACTGAATGCCTTTCTGAGCTTCTTCCGGCAGTGCTGATATGTCTCCGCGGACGCGGATGCGGATATTGTTTTCAATATAGAAGTCCATCTCACCCGGAAGCTTCTTTGCCAGAAGGTTCATGAGGTAGCCTACCTCCTGATCCGGGCGTTTCCAGTTCTCCGTTGAGAAGACATAAAGTGTGAGATATTCAACGCCTATCTCTGAGGCATGTTTTACAACTCTCTTGCAGGCCTTAAGACCTTCAAGATGGCCGGCGGCTCTTGGCAGAGAGCGCTTTGAGGCCCATCTGCCGTTGCCGTCCATTATCAGACCAATATGCATCAGACTTCCAGAATTTCCTTTTCTTTGTCGTCAGCAATCTTGTTAATCTGTCCAATATAGTTGTCGGTCAGTTTCTGAAGATCGCTCTCGGCCTGTGACTGTTCATCCTCAGAGATTTCTCCGTTCTTCTGGAGCTTTTTAATCTCATCCATACCGTCACGTCTAATGTTTCTGATAGCTACTCTTGAAGCTTCTGCTGTGCTCTTTGCCTGCTTGGCAAGCTCCTTTCTTCTGTCTCCTGTGAGGGGAGGGAAGTTGATTCTCAGAAGCTTTCCGTCGTTTGACGGGTTAAGTCCCAGATCGCTCTTCTGAATTGCCTTTTCAATAGCCTGAAGGAGGCTTTTGTCCCATGGCTGAATTACAACAAGTCTAGCCTCGGGAACTGAAACAGAAGCAACCTGATTCAGCGGAGTTTCCTGTCCGTAATAATCAACCTTGACCTTGTCAAAAAGAGCGGCAGAGGCTCTGCCTGTTCTGAGTGCCATGTAGTCATTTGTCAGGGCACTTACACTCTTTTTCATTTTATCTTCACAGTTTGTTAGTGTCTGCAGCATGGTAGTCTCCTAAATATAAAAAGCTGCCACAGAATTGCGACAGCTTTATTGTCATTTTACAATCAGGCGCCGGCGCGCATGCGCTGGAAACCTGTAAGCTTAACGTCTGAAGAATTGTCCTTATTGAACTTTGCAATAATCTGGGCAATTGTAAGTCCGTCGTCGTTATAAACCTGGCATACCTGGTTCATGAGACAAATTTCTGAGTAATGCTTATTCAGCTTACCTCTGACAATACCTTCAAGAACCTTCTCCGGCTTTCCCATGTTTGCAACCTGGACCTTGAAGATAGAAAGCTGTTCTTCTTCATAGGCTTTTGGTACTGACTGAGCGTCAAGGTAGAGAGGGTCAGCTGCACAAACGTGCATGGCTGTATTGAAAGCAAGAGTCTTGAAAGCTTCTGAATCAAAAACCTTTCTGTCTGATGCTTCAAATGAAACGAGAACACCAATGTTTCCATCAGCGTGGCTGTAGCCGCTTACATATCCGTTAGCAGGAATATCAATAGCTGCATACTTCTTAATACCCATATTCTCGTGGATTGTAGCAATAAGACCCTTAACAAGCTCTTCCATCTCAGGTGTAGCTTCCCTGCTTCCGTTCTTAAGACCGAGAGCACAGATTTCTTCACCGAGCTTCTTGAACTCTGCGTTACGTGCAACAAAGTCTGTCTCACATGTTACGTTAGCCATAACAGCCATCTTGTCGCCGATTGCGAATGTGATTCTTCCTTCTTCTGTAGCACGGTCAGCACGCTTCTCAACTGCTGCAAGGCCAACTTCCTTGAGGTACTTTGCAGCACCTGCAAAGTCTCCGTTGCTCTGAGAAAGAGCCTTCTTGCAGTCCATAATACCTGCATGAGTCTCTTCACGGAGCTTCTTAACCATTTCCATTGTAATTTCCATAGATTACTCCTCGTCTCTTGCCTGCATTTCTTCTACAGACTCTTCGCCGACTTCTGCAATTGACTCTTCATTTTCAGGGAGGGATTCAATGATCTGGATTCCAACTTCGTTGTCAGCGTCAACAACTGCGTTTGCAATGATTTCTACAAAGAGGCTGATAGCTCTGATTGCATCATCATTACCCGGGATAGGATAGGTAATATCTGTGGGGTCACAGTTTGTATCAACAACTGCAACTACAGGAATTCCGCATCTCTTTGCTTCTGCAATAGCGAGTGCTTCCTTTCTTGTGTCAATAATAAAAAGAATACCGGGGAGCTCTGTCATGTCCTTGATACCGCCAAGGTTCTTCTCGAGCTTTGCCTTCTGTTTTGTGTAAAGTGCTACTTCCTTCTTTGTCAGAGAATCAAATGTTCCGTCAACTGCCATCTTGTCAATCTTCTTGAGTGTTGCAATTGACTTCTTGATTGTTGCGAAGTTTGTAAGCATACCGCCGAGCCAACGATTGTTGACATAAGGCATTCCGCATCTCTTGGCTTCTGTTTCAATAGCCTGCTGAGCCTGCTTCTTTGTTCCTACGAACAGGACTGACTTTCCCTGCTTGACCTGTGCTCTGACTGCTTCATAAGCCTCAACAATGCATGCTGTGGTCTTGGAAAGATCGATGATATGGATTCCGTTTCTCTCTGAGAAGATGTATGGTTTCATCTTCGGATTCCAACGCTTGGTCTGATGACCGAAATGAACGCCTGCCTCGAGCAGACTTTTCATTGTTACTACTGCCATTTTCATGACTCCTTACATTTGACGGATTTACACCCGCCTCCGATACTATTTCTCTCTTCCGCAGAAGGGGAGATTCCGCCGGTCATTCCAGGAACGCCGAACGGTAGAGTCATTATGTCAGAATTAATTAAAAGATACAAGCAGTGCTCAATCCGGATAGTAAAAACCGGTGAGCTTTTCAAACTGAAGTTTTCCCTGGCTTACAAGGCAGGCTTTTCCGCTGATTATCCTGCATCCGGCCTTTTCAGCACCATTCATAAATGCAGATGAGGCTGTGTTGTAAACAAGGTCACAGACCAGCTCTTTTCCCGTAAACTTGAAGTCAGGAGCAAAGTCATCAGTAGATGAGGTTGCCTGAATTACAAGATCAGCTGTTCCTGTGTATTTTGCAGCATTCTCAAGGCTGTCCCAGCTGCTCATAGTCTCAGCTGCAAGCTTTCTTGCTTTATCTGCTGTCCTGTTGAGAATAGTTACATTTACATGGCGGTATCTTAAGGCCCAGACTGCAGAGTGACCTGCAACACCGCAGCCGAATACTACAGCATTTTTAATCTTTCCCGAATCAAGGTCGCTTTCAAGAAGGTTCAAAATACCGTAATAGTCTGTGTTCATACCCTTAAGGTACCTGTTTTCCCATACTGCAAGGTTTGCAGAACCTGTCTTGGTAACCTCTCTGGAAATTCTTCCAAGATAAGGAATTATTTCTCTGTTAAACGGCTTTGTAATGGAAAAACCGCTTATTGAAAGAATATCTGCAATCTTGAAGAAAGCCTTAAGTGTTTCTGTTCTGAACGGAATGAAAACAGCATTCATGCCCACAGGTTCAAAACCCGGGTTTATAACTGCAGAAAGGCCGCTGTTCTCAGGGTTTCCCACCGCTGCGTATATGGCCGTATCCCCGTCAATTCTCTCTGCATGGTAGACCGTCTTAAGCCTTTTAAGCGTCTTAGGGCTGCTGCAGCAAAGGTAAGAGGAGTCTGCCTTTCTGTAGAGAATGGCTGCACTGTTTGAAAAAGATCCTGTGAAGGAAATAACCTTCTTTCCGAAGGCTGAAATGTTTTTTAAAAATGAATAATAGGTTACAAGGGCTTCTTCACTGTCAATATTTATAACAATATGAGGTATGCAGTTGTTTTCTGAAGCCTTCTTAAGTGCCTTGTAGAGATTCTGGGGCTTATCTGTCTGTTCTGCCGGCACATCCCTGATTATCTGGATATTCTTCTCTGAAAAGGTCTTGGAGAGCTTTGTGCAAAGGTGTGAAGATGAAGATCGTACATACCTGAATCCTGCTTTTTCAATAAGGGAGCAGAGCATTTCAAAGGCCTGGGATTCCTCATGTTCTTTTGAGACAACTAAAACTGCAGGTATTTTTAAAGACGAGACAAAGGAGACAAGCTCATCCTGACTGTCTGAAATACAAACAGAGGAGTTGATTTCAATAATATCTGCGTAATCTGATATTTCTGAATAGTTTTCGGTAATTTCCTTAACCGTTGAACCTTCAAGAAGCAGGCCTAACATGTTCTGTTTGTCTCCCCTTTGTTGCAAATCATAGTCCAAAAATACTATATTTTCAACAACAGGTATTTCATGGCTATTTTTCAGGTAAGTAACGTCAGTCTGGCTTTTGGAGAAAGAGTTCTCCTTGAGAATGTCTCCTTTACTCTCGGAGAGCGTTCCCGTGCTGCCCTTTGCGGCGGTAACGGAGAAGGCAAGACTACGCTCATGAAAATTATGGCAGGTCAGATTAAAGCCGACGGCGGAAGCTTCAGCCAGACAAGGGGCATGAGGGTCTCCTATCTGCCCCAGAGTGATATAGTTTTAAAAGACCACAGCGTCTATGAGGAGATAGAGGGCGGCTTTTCACGTTTTCAGGATAAAATCAGACGTCAGAACGAGATAGAAGATATTTTAAAGGAAAGACAGGACAGTGCTCTTTTAACTGAACTTTCCCAGATTCATGAAGAGCTTCTTAACAGTATCTACTTCAGGCGTGAGGCTGTAATTTCCTCTGTGGCCAAGGGCCTTGGCTTTAAGGAAAGTGACCTTAGGCGCAGCTGCAGTGAGTTCTCAGGCGGATATCAGATGAGAATAGCCCTGGCCAGGGTTCTTTGTGAGGAGCCGGATCTCATGCTGCTGGACGAGCCTACAAACTACCTTGATATTGAAGCAAGAATGTACCTCAAGAGTTTTATTAAAAGCTTTAACGGCTCTCTTCTTCTTGTTTGCCACGACAGAGACTTTCTGGATTCAACGGTAACTGAGGTTTTTGAGCTATTTCAGGGAAAGTTAAGCCGCTACAGCGGAAACTACACCTTCTACGAAAAGCAGAGGCGTCTTGAGATAGAGCAGATGGAAGCTGCTGCAAGAAGGCAGGAAAGTGAGATAGAGAAAACAGAGCGCTTTGTTGAACGCTTCAGGTACAAGGCTACAAAGGCCAAGCAGGTTCAAAGCCGAATCAAAGCTTTGGAAAAGATGGAAAGTATCTCATACCCGGTTCATCTCAGAACCCTTCATTTTTCCTTCCCCGAGCCCCCGCACAGCCCCAATGATGTGATAGTTATAGAGAATCTTCATAAGGAGTACCCTGGGCAGGTTATTTACCATGATTTTTCCATGACGGTGAGAAAGGGGGATAAGGTAGCCGTTACAGGACATAACGGAATAGGTAAGTCCACCCTTTTAAAGATAATGGCCGGAGTTGACCCCTCATATTCAGGCATCTGCCGTCTCGGACCCGGTATAGAGTGCGGATACTACTCACAGGATACAGCTGATTCATTAGATCTCTCTGTATCTGTTTTTGACCAGGTCTCTTCACTTGGAACTGAGGGCCAGATCAGAAACGCGTTGGGGTCCTTTTTATTCTCCGGAGACGATATTTACAAGAAAACCTCCGTTCTTTCAGGAGGAGAGAGAAGCCGACTGTCCCTACTAAAAATTCTGTTAAAACCCACGGCTCTTCTTATTCTTGACGAGCCTACAAACCACCTGGATATGAACTCAAAGGACATGCTCCTAAAGGCCCTTCAGGATTACAGCGGAACTATAGTTTTTGTAAGCCATGATGCCTACTTTATCAGAGGCCTTGCAGACAGGATTCTCTACCTAAGCCAGGAAGGACCTCAGATGATAGAGGGCGATTATTCATACTTTGAATACAGGGTTTCCCAGGAAAACACTGACGCACCTGTATCTTCTCCCGCCCGGAAAAAAGAGGTCAGGCAGGCCGTAACAGACCGTGCAGAGGCCAACAGAATCAAAAACAGAATAACATCCCTTACACGCCAGTCAGAGCAGCTTTTAGACCAGTCAGCCTCTCTGGACAAGGAAATCTCTGAGATCAGAAGTAAGATGGATCTAAGTGAGAATTACAGTGACCCAGATAAGATCAATGCCCTCCTTACCTCCCTCAAAGATCTCGAGAGCCAGAAGGAAGAGACTGATAATAAGTGGATGGAAATTAATGAAGAGCTGGAAGCTTTACAAGCTTAACTGAGTAAATGCTGCCGGCCTTAACAAGTTCCTGCTCACCGGTAAAGAGATTTTTAAACAGAAAATAATCAACAGACTCTGCTTTTGTAAGTTCAACAGGTCTTGCAACCACGGTCCTGTCGTCTAACATTTCCATAAGAAGTACCGACTCAGACGGTGTCTTTGCAGCTTCCTTTAAGATGGTAAGCTTACCCCTGTAGTCCATGCCGCTGTTACTCTTTCCGGGAAGACCTGTAAAAGCCTGCTCAATACTGTCTTTGCTGTCAGAGAGCCTTAAAACACAGTCTGCCTTACTGTCTTCTGCATAAATTTCCATCTCAGGAACAGTGACAGCAGAGAAAACAGGTACTGTCTCTGTCTTTTTCTCTTCAGCCGCAGCTCTTGGCAGACAGTCCATATCCATGGCAGAGGCAAGGCGGGAAGACCAGGTACTGTAGTTCTCAGTAGACATAAGAAAAACTGTGTCAGATATTCTTCTTATAATAGAAGATTTTATTTCCGGTATCTCATTTATAAGAAGGGCAGTGTCCTCTGAGACACTTACAACAGTGCCGCTGTATATTCTGATTCTGCTGTAGATTTCTTCCCAGGTCTTAAGAATCTCAGCGTAAGGAGGATTTCCAAGGGCTTTAAGAATGTCTTCTGAACTAAGACCCTCATCAAGACCGCGGAAGAATGAACTCTTGTTTAAGGTATATTCGGTTACCCTGTCACAGCTTTTAATATCACAAAAGATATGAATGCGGCTTTCAGGAGGTGCACTGGAGGTAAGTGTTACAGAAAAATCAGAGTCACAGATAAGAGAGCCCTCTGTCTCCTCTTCAAGGTAGGAGCGGTTTAAATGATAAAGGCCATTATCAGGAATCAGAATCTTCAAAGTAAGAAGTAAACTTTTAGCATCTTCTGCGTTTGTCTTACAGTTATTCTTTATTATATAAAGCTTTACTATGCGTTTAAGACTGCTTGAGTCAGTTGAATGGTTTTTGAAAAAGCCAACTGTATCTCCCAAAAAAGCACTAAGATCTTCCTCAGTTTCGTTTTTCATGACAGCTGCAGCAAGAGCTAATCTGTTTAAAGTAAACAGAGTTTTTTCAACATCAGTGTCTACAAGAATGTTTTTGTTTTCAGTAGTAAAGAGGTTCAGTTTTAACAGAAATTTTCTGGTGCATAGAAAAAGCTTTTCATCCGTATCAGGAAATACTTCCTGAAGCCTTCCCGAGGAAAGAAAATGATGAAGTGAGCTTTCTCTTATACTTGCACTTCTGTTTATTATCAGATTCTCAACAGCCCTTACATACTCGCGCTTAAGAGCCTCCGATTCTACGTTTTTAGTCTTATAAAGCTTAAACAGTACTGATGCATCTGTTTTTTCTGAAGGAGGATAAATCAGATTTGAGCGCCTGCTTAATACGCCCTGTTTAAGAAGCTTCTCTATTATAAGGAGCACAGACTGCTCATTATCTGAATCAAAGAACTTTGTAAAGCATGAGGCCTCAGAGGGGCCGAGCAGGGAAGAGAGAGAACAGACTGCAGATGAGATTCTGTTTAAAGTACTCATATTTCCATAACCTTGTATGTGTAGCCCTGTTCTGCAAGAAACTTCTGACGGTTTGCAGAGCATTCTTCTTCAACTGTCATTTTGGATACTACAGAGTAGAAGAAACAGGGGTTCTTCTTTGGCCTTAACAGCCTTCCAAGTCTCTGGGCTTCTTCCTGTCTTGAGCCGAAGGTCCCGGACAGTTCAATAGCAACAGATGCATCCGGAAGATCAATTGCAAAGTTTGCAACCTTTGAGACAATCAGAGTCTGAACCTCCTGGTCTCTGAAAGCCTGATAGAGCCTGTCCCTTACGGAGTTTGGAGTACTGCCCGTAATAACGGGAAAATCAAAGCGTTTTGACAGGACTTTTATCTGATCCAGATACTGGGCAATAATCAGAATTTTTTCTCCCTTGTGCCTTATAAGAAGCGTTTCCACCACATCCAGCTTATCTTTATTCATGCAGGCAATCTTATGTTTTTCCCTCTTTGTTGCCACAGCATAGGGGACCATGGTTTCATGGGGCAGGGGAACTTTTACCTCAACGCAGTAGGCCCTGGCTATCCAGCCTTTCTCCTGCAGATCTGTCCACGGAATATCAAAGCGTTTTGGTCCTACAAGAGAAAATACATCTGACTCAAGTCCGTCTTCCCTGATAAGGGTGGCTGTAAGACCTACGCGGTACACAGCCTGCATTTCAGCTGTAATTCTGAATACGGGAGCCGGCAGCATGTGAACCTCATCATATATTACAAGACCCCACTGTCCTTCCAGTATGGCCTTCATGTTTGGATAAGAGCCTTCCTTGTCTGCTCTGTGGGTTAAAACCTGGTATGTACAGACAGTTATGGGTTTAATTTCCTTTCTTTCTCCGGAGTACTCACCTATGAGGGAAATATCTACATCTGTTTTGGTTACCAGTTCTCGAATCCACTGGCGTGCAGAAATAATATTTGGGCAGAGAATAAGGGTTCTTGTGGAGAGCTCCTGCATGATCTTCATGCCTACAACAGTCTTTCCGCTTCCGCAGGGCATGACCAGAACACCGTAACCGCTGCCCCTGCCTCCGTCTCCCAGAATGGAAGAGACAGCATTCTCCTGATACTCTCTGAGTTCTGTCTTAAGGGTAATTGGGACAGCTTCTGATTTTACAAGAGGTATTCTGTCGTCCACAGGATAGCCGCGCTTTATCAGCTCAATTTTAACATTGCCCCTGTCAAACTTTTTTATGTTAAAGGTAAACGGGTCTTCGGATGGAAGAAGGAGCTTTTTCAGAGCCTTGCTTGAATGAAGAACCTCGTAGAGCTGAGGGTCCTTTACTTCAAGACTCAGATGCTCTTCATCTGAAGGTTTTTCCGTAAGAATTATCTTGCCGTATCTTGAGGAGAAATCCTGAATGTAGGCTCTCACAGAAGAGGGGATATCGTATTTGGAATACTTTTCAAGTGTGTTTAAGATGTATGAAGAGTCAAAGCCGCAGCTTGAGGCATTGAACAGGGAGATGGCACTTATACAGTAGGTGTGAATATGCTCGGGAGCCTTGATTAGCTCAGAAAAGGCAATTAGAGCATTTCTGCAGCTTTCAAATTCACTGTTGTGTACGTCCAGAAGAAGAGTTTTGTCACTCTGGACAATCAGTGGTGCGTCACTTCTCATTGATCTTCTTCTTCAGAGAAGTCAGGCTGTTCAAGTTCTTCCGTTCGGACTTCTCCTTCCTTTAATTCAGTCTTTTCAGGGTGCTTTTTCTTCAGCTTGAGCATAATCTCGTAGAGGTTCTGTCTTCTGTACATTTCATCACGTTCCGTAGGTGTGAGAATGTATCTGAACAGTAATAAAGTGGCTGTCCAGAAAACTGAAATAACCGTATTTACTGCAGCAAGTGAAATGGCAAAGCTGTAGACTGCCTCTGTTTCACCCGGAATAACAAGGGTCAGCATAAGAAGGATGGACATGGATATGAAGGCCACTGTGAGTATTAAAGATGTAATCCATGTAAGACCGTGTCTTGAGAGAACATATTTAAAACATAAGATAAGGCAGATAAAATACATAATCACCGGAATTATTGAGAATATATATGCCGTCATTTTCTTCAGTATTCCTCCATGAGCCGAATATGATATAATACCACATACTGAAAAAAGGTGGAATATTATGGTGTTTGAAAACGGCCTTAGTGATGAGATTCTGACCTCCAGGGTCAAGGAAAGATCAAAAGATGATGTTCGCTCTCCGTACTACAGGGATTCTACTGCCATACTGCACAGTTCACCTTTCAGACGTCTTAAGCACAAGACTCAGGTTTTCTTTGCACCGAGTAACGACCACATCTGTACCAGGATGGAGCATGTTCTTCATGTAGCCTCAATTGCCAGTGCAATCTGCCGTCCGCTTCATTTAAATGATGAGATAGCCTGGGCTGTAGGACTTGGCCATGATTTAGGCCATACACCGTTCGGTCATATAGGCGAGAAAATAATCAGCTCACTGCAGATTCAAAAGGGTTTAAACGGTTTTGAACACGAGGTTAACAGCCTCAGGGTTGTTACATTTATATCGCCTTTAAACCTCACATACGCTGTACGGGATGGTATAGTAAGTCATTGCGGAGAGAGCTTTTTAAGGACGCTTACACCTGATTTTAGTGTGAAGGACTTTGACAGTATAACAACTAAGAAGGGGATCATGCCTTCAACGTGGGAGGGCTGTGTGGTGCGCTTAAGTGACCAGATTGCCTACATGGGGCGTGACTTTGAGGATGCATGCCGTCTTGGGATAGTGAAGGCTTCAGAGCTTCCTGAGCTTTGTTCAAAGGTCCTGGGAAGCACTAACGGTGAGATTATCAATACACTTGTTGAGGATATAATTGACAACTCAGTGAAGGAGGGCGCAATAGGTTTCTCAGAGCCTGTATTTGAGGCTGTCTGCAAAATGAAGGATTTCAACTACCGCAAAATCTACCGCTCCCCCATGCTTGACGGGTATGAAAAGTACTTTAAACGCCTTATAAAGCTTATCTATGATTATCTTTCCTCTCTGTTTGAGCAGTTCGGTACTGATTCAGAACCATACGCAGAAGAGGGCAACATGCTTGCTGCAGGCTTTTACAACTACATAAAGGAAAAGAAGGATGCATATCTTGAGCATGACGGTAATTTGCAGAGGATAGTTTTTGACTATATAGCCGGTATGAGTGATAATTTCTGCCTTGACGCAGGAAATGAAATCCTGCGCCCTGAGCACCTGAATGAAAGCATAGAACGCAGTCAGACAGGTAAGTGGTTTGACGCTGTTGAAAGCTGAGATTTAATTACTTTTGAAACTTCTCAATCTCTGCTATAAACTGCTCAACGTTGTTAAATGATCTGTAAACTGATGCAAAACGTACATAGGCTACAGCATCTATTGTTGAAAGCTGTCTGAGAATCTCTTCTCCAATCTGGGAAGAAGTTATTTCATGTTTGGGACCTGCAATAAGCTTAATCTGTTCTTCAACATTACTGATTAACTCATCAAGTGTTTCCTGACTGATGTTTCTCTTGTCAGTACAGATTCTCAGACTTCTCTGAATCTTGTCCGGATCAAAGGCCTGAATGTTCCCGTTCTTCTTTATAACAGTTATGGGCTTGTCTTCTACGCGCTCGTAGCTTGTAAATCTGTAGCCACAGTCAAGACACTCACGTCTTCTTCTCATGGCACTTCCGTTGTTTGTTGTTCTGGTTTCAAGAACCTTATCATTATCTGCGCCGCATGCGGGACATTTCATAATTTTCCCCCTGAATGGATGCATTATATACTACTACTGTATCTAGTGTCTAGGCCTTATGTAATTCATTATTTAAAAAAGGTGTTTACACTATTTTTAGCGCTCTTAAAATGCTTGATAAAAGATTGTTAACCATGTAAATTATAGCCGTGCAACAAGTGCTGCAGTTTTTAAAAGAGTCAGAGGCCTATAAGGAATTTTTAAAAGGGCCTAAGAAAAAAATGTACGCAGAGGGCCTGGATGGTTTTCCGCTGTTCTGTTGCGCCCTTTTATTTGCAGAGAAGGTTAGGGGAAATACCTATCTTATCTGTCCTACTGAGGAAATATCAAAGCAGCTTTATACTAATTCAAAGTACCTCTCTCTTTCTGTTCCTGTAGTGTTTCTGCCTTCAAGCGGAAGGGTTTTATACAGTAAGTGGGAGGGCTCTTCAAAGGACTACGCCCAGCTGAGGGCCCTCTCTGATATAACTGATAATCAGAAAAGCCTGATCATAACAGACATAAGGGCCATGAGCTCCCCTCTGCCGCCGGCTAATGCAATTAAGAGCGGAAAACTCAGAATAGAAACTTCTCAGATTCTAGATACCATGGCTCTTGCCCAAAGCCTAAGTGAAAATGACTACTACAGAAGTGACAGTACGTCCATGCCCGGTGAATTTACCATCCGCGGTGAGGTTATAGATATTTTCCCCCATGGGTCAGAGTATCCGGTAAGAATCTATCTTGACTGGGATAAGGTTGAGAAAATCTGCCGTTTTGAACCTATAAGCCAGAGGATGAACAAACCCATTAACAGTGTGGAAATCCAGCTCTTTGACGCCCAGACCGATTTTTCCCTGGAAAACGGTGCCATCAAGGGCTATTTCACAGATAAGGACTTTTACTTCTTTATTGGAGACAAGAGGCTTGAAACATCTTTTGAGAGTCTTAACAAAGAGGCCAAATCTCTTTTCAGGAAGGCTTATCAGGAGAATAAGGATGCACCTCATCCATCAGACATACTCTTTGATTTTGACAGTTTTTTCAGAGACAGTAAGTCCTGCATGGTCATATCCGATATAGCAGGGCAGTTTAACAATCCGTACAGGTTTGAAATAGACGGTCCGCGCTCCTATTTTGGAAACTTTACCTTCCTTAAGGATGAGCTTAAGGGCCTGGAGGAAAACCACTGGGATATAAACATTATGGTTTCCAACAGCCTCCAGAAGACCCGTCTGTCACAGATGCTCAGTGATTTTAAGAGTTTAAAGTTCCACACGGGGCAGATATCAGGCGGTTTTGCCTTACCGTCCAAAAGCTTTATAGTAATTTGTGAGAACGAGATTTTAGGGCGCAAAAAGCAGGTTGTTAAAACTCTGCAGCACTCAGAATCCTCAGTTCTGGACAGCTTTGTAGAACTTCATGAGGGAGACTATGTTGTTCACGTTAACTACGGAATAGGAATCTTCTTGAAGATAGACCGTGTACGTGAACGTGACTATATAAAAATCAAATTTGCTGACGACGAGAACCTCTATGTCCCCATTGAACAGGCCAATTTGGTGCAGCGCTACATAGGATCTGCGGGGGAGAGCCCCAGAATTGACCGCCTGGGCTCAGGGTCGTGGGAAAACAAAAAGGCCAAGGCCAGAAAGAGTGCTGAGAAACTTGCCCAGAACCTTGTGGAGCTTTACGCCAGAAGGCAGAACAGCAAAGGCTTCCCTTTTGCAAGGGACAATGACTGGCAGCTGCGTTTTGAAGCAGAGTTTGAGTTTGATGAAACTGAGGACCAGATTTCATGTATTCAGGATATTAAGGATGATATGGAAAGTCCTACCGTTATGGACCGCCTCATCTGTGGCGATGTTGGATACGGTAAGACCGAAATAGCATTCAGGGCTGCTTTTAAAGCAATTATGAGCGGTAAGCAGGTAGCTTTCCTGGCTCCTACTACCATCCTCTCAGAGCAGCATTTCAGAAACTTCTGCAGCCGCTGCTCCTCCTTCCCCATCCAGAGTGCACTGTTAAACCGCATGATTCCCAAAAAGGAACAGAACAAGCAGCTTAAGCTTCTTCTTGACGGTAGAACAGACATTCTCTTTGGAACACACAGGATTCTTCAAAAAGATGTGGTTTTCAAGGATCTGGGTCTTCTTATAATAGATGAGGAGCAGCGTTTCGGAGTTAAGGACAAGGAGAGAATCAAGGAGCTTAAGGCCAATATTGACTGCTTAAGTTTATCAGCAACTCCTATTCCCAGAACACTTTACATGTCTCTTCTTAAGATTAGGGACATGAGCTTACTTACCACACCTCCTATTGTTAGAAAGCCTATTAAAACCTTTGTTGAGCGTTTTGATCTTGATACTGCGGAAGAGGCCATAAGGGCTGAAATATCTCGTCACGGCCAGGTCTTCTATCTTCACAACAGGATAGAAACACTTGAGGAGGTTGCAGACATGCTGCGCCGCCGTATCCCCGAGGCCATAATTGAAACTGCCCACGGGCAGATGGATGCAAAGGACCTTGAAGATACCATGAGGCGCTTTGTGTACGAGGGAATTCAGGTTCTGGTTTCAACAACAATTATTGAGAACGGAATAGATATTCCTAATGTAAATACCATAATAATTGACCGTGCAGACCGCTACGGTGTCTCCCAGCTTTATCAGCTTAAGGGAAGAGTAGGCAGATCTGACAGGGAGGCCTACGCCTATCTGTTCTATCCGTCTGACCATGTTTTAAGTGAGCAGTCCATCAAGAGGCTTAAGATTATCAGCGAGCATACTGAACTAGGCTCCGGGTTCAAGGTTGCCATGAAGGATATGGAGATAAGGGGAGCGGGCAACCTCCTTGGCAAGGAGCAGAGCGGCTTTATGTCCACCGTCGGTCTTGATATGTATATAAGGCTCCTGGATGAGGAGATAGCCAGAATAAGGCAGACAGATGAAAAGCAGGAGACAGAGGTCTTTCTTGAACTTGATTACAGCGGCTTTATTCCTGACACCTATATCAGTGACCCGTCAGTTAAGTTTGAAGTATATAAGAAGATAGCTACTACCAGAACCTCTGAGCAGCTTGAGCGCCTTAGTGCTGAACTTAACGACAGGTTCGGTAAAATGCCCGAGGAAGTTGCAAATCTTCTCTATATATGTGAGCTGAGGATAGTTTGCCGTAAGCTTGATATCTACCACATGAAGGAAAAGAAGGGTGATGTTCTTGTTGAGTTCTCAAAGATTGCAAGTATCTCAATAGACCACTTAATTGACATGATTAAGACTTCAAACGGTTCTGTAACAATAGATCCAAAGAGGCCTAATATCATGACCATGAAGACAAATGCAATAAATCTCAGGGACAAGGCTCTCTTTATTCTTGAAAAGCTGCAGCGCCTTATTCCGTAACCTTTTCAAACCAGACTTCGCTTATACTTCTCTGTGCATCCAGGCCCTTTCTTTCAAAACCGGTTTCAGGTCTCCATTTGACATGAGTTGCAAAGCCGTCATACGGGTTTTTAATGCCTTCAGTATTATTGAAAACTTCAAGCATCTGATCTGCATATTCCTGCCAGTCTGTAGCGCAGTATATGTAGCCGCCTTTCTTGAGCTTTGAGCAGAGAAGGGCCGCAAAATCTTCCTGAATCAGGCGCTTTTTATGGTGCCTTTTCTTGGGCCAAGGGTCGGGGAAAAAGATGTGAAAACCGTCTACAGAACTATCCTTTACCATATCCTGCAGTACTTCCTTGGCGTCAAAACGCATCAGGCGGAGGTTTTTTATATTCTTTTCTGAGGCGTGGGCGAGGAGCTTTGAAAAACCGTAGAGAAAGACCTCTATACCAAGGTAGTTTACATCAGGGTGCTCCAGGGCTATCTGTTCTGTTGTATAGCCCATGCCAAAGCCTATTTCAATTATTACAGGATTGGAGTTTCCGAAAATCTGAGTAAAATCAAGTTTCTTGTTTTCATCAAACTCTATGCAGTACTCATGAAAATGATTTTTAAGGGCATTTATCTGATAGTCTCTGAGCTTCTGACCTCTGAGTGCAAAGCTCTTTACCTGTTTGTAGTCTCCCTTATCTCTTTTTTCCACCTTCTCAAGAGAGGGGATAAGGTCGAAAATCTCGTTTTCCATCTGAACTTCCTTAAAAATAAAGCACGCCTTTTTCAGACGTGCTTTATCATTTATCAGATTATTGATTTGTTTGCAATAATCAGGCGTTTGCCTCTTCTTCAGCCTTAGCTGCAAGGCTTGCCTTAATAACATCTTCAGCAAGCTTTCCGGCAAGTGTCTCATAATGGTCAAATGTAAGTTCAAATGAACCTGTACCTGATGTCATGGACTTGAGGTCAATTGCATAGTTGAGCATTTCTGCCTGAGGAACTTCTGCGTTTACCTGAACCATGTTACCACCGAGGTCTTCCTGACCGAGAACACGACCACGCTTTGATGAAAGGTCAGAGAGAATATCTCCGAGGTAGTTGTTGTCAATATAGACTGAAAGCTTTGCAAACGGCTCGAGGAGGACAGGACCTGCTTTTTCAAGAGCAAGCTTCATGGCTCCCTTAGCTGCAAGGCGGAATGCCATTTCAGAAGAATCAACCGGGTGTTCCTTACCATCAACGAGTGTTACGCCAACGTCAACCATCGGATAACCTGCAAGGAATCCTTCTTCCATCTGGTCATGAATACCCTTTTCAATACCGGGAACATAACCCTTGGAGACGCTGCCACCCTTAACAATATTCTCAAATGTGTAATACTGGCCTCTTTCTGTAGGAGCAATCTCAATAAGGACCTTACCGTACTGGCCGTGTCCGCCTGACTGCTTCTTATGGGCATATTCAACAATACCTGACTTCTTTGTAATGGTTTCTCTGTAAGCAATTCTCGGAAGCTTGGTGTTGATAGTAATCTTCTGTTTTTCCTTGATCTTATCAAGAATCATGTTGATGTGAAGTTCACCCATACCGGAAACTGTTGTCTGCTTTGTTTCTTCGTTGTAAGCAACGCGGAATGTAAGGTCTTCTTCAGTAACCTTATGAAGTGAATCATTCATCTTGTCTTCTGACTTCTTATCACCGGCTGAGATAGCAAGTGAGTAAATTGGATCGGGGAGGGCAAGAGGCTTGTATGTGAACTTCTGGTCAGCTGAGTTGAGAAGTGTTGCGTTTGTAGCTGCAACGTTACTCTTTGTAATAATACCGATTTCACCGGCTGCAAGAGCATCTGTCTCAACAAGTTTCTTTCCGAGAGCCTTGTAAACCTTACCCGGCTTTTCCTTCTTGCCGATTTCAGGGCTGTAAAGGTCTGTATCCGGAGCAAGTGTTCCACTGACTACCTTTACAAATGAAAGCTTACCTGAGAACTGGTCAATTGTTGTCTTAAAGCAGTAACCTGAGAAAGCACCGTCACTTGAAATAGTAACTTTTTCCTCTGTTCCGTCTTCCTTGACAATAGTCTCTTCAGCGCCTTCCGGTGAGGGGAAGTTCTCTGCAACAAAGTCGAGAAGACTTGTAATACCTGCACCGTTTGCTGAGCAACCGCAGAAAACAGGAACGAGAAGGTTGTTCTTAAGACCTTCACAGATTCCTCTGTGGATTTCTTCCGCTTCAAGTTCCATAGTGTCAAGGTACTTTTCCATAAGGTCGTCTGCACCTTCTGCTGCAGATTCCATAAGGGCTTCTCTGTATTCTTCTACGAGAGAGGAGTACTCTGCAGGAATGTCTCCGCATTTTTCTTTCTGGCCGGCAGCAAAGAAATATGCCTTGTTTTCAAAGAGGTCAATAACACCCTTGAATTCCGGACCGTTGCCCATGGGAATGGTTACAGGAACAAATGTTGCCTTAAACTCTTCCTTAAGGTGTGAGAAGGTAGCAGAGAAATCAACACGCTCTCTTTCCATCTTGTTTAAGAATACTGCTCTTGGCTTGTTTCTTCTGTTGAGGTCTCTCCAGAGCTTGATTGTTTCAATCTGAGCTCCGTCTCTGGCATCTACAATCAGAAGGGCGCTTTCGCAGCTTCTGAAGGCACATGTTACTTCACCTATGAAGTCTGCTGTACCCGGAGTATCTATAAAATTAAGGGATTTGCCCTGCCATGGCATGCATGCGAGTGCTGCATGAACTGAAATCTTACGGGCAATTTCCTCTTCAGTGTAGTCACTTGTTGTCTTGCCTGAATCGACGAGTTCAGGTCTTGAAATCTGATCGCCGTAGAAAAGAATCTGCTCAAGCAGTGAAGTCTTTCCGGTTCCGTTGTGTCCGGCGATTGCTATGTTTCTGATATCTTTGGTAGCTAAGGCCATAAATACCCCCTTTATATATTTTATACAACCTTACTAATTGTATTTTGCCATCACTGCATTGTCAATTTTTTTGTGAGTAATGGCTGAATTCCATACTGAAACTTCCTCTTCCCTGAGTTGATGATCTCAAAACTGTTGAATAACCAAAAAGCTTTGAAAGAGGTGCCTGGGCATGAACACTGTCTGCATTTGTTTTGCTTTCAATGCTCGAAACAAGGCCTCCGCGTGCTGTAAGTGTGGAAATAACATCTCCTACATACTGGTTCGGAACCACAACAGTTACATCCATTACCGGTTCCATCAGCATGGGTGCAGCTTCTGATGCAGCTGAATCAAAACACATGGCGGCACAGGCCTCGTAGGCAAATTCACTGGCAGTTAACTCATTGTACTTCACATCAAGAAGTTCAACCTTAAGGTCACAAACCTCATAGCCGTACTTAATTCCGCTCTTAAATGAGTTCTCAACTCCTCTCTGAATGGCGTCAAAGAACTGGACGGGCATGGTCTTAAGAGGAACTTTATTCTCGTATTCAACACCCTTTCCGGTTGAAAGCGGGAGGACACGGAATGTAAGTTCTGCAGAGTTTTCCTTTCCGGCAATCATGCGGCTGAAGGACTGTGTGTGAATGGCTTCCTTGCCAATGCTTTCTCTGTATGTAACCTGAGGATTTCCAACGTTGCAGGCAACCTTAAGCTCATCTTTGAGTCTTGTAACAAGAACATCAAGATGAAGTTCGCCCATTCCGCTGATTATAATCTGACCTGTTTCCTGGTTGTCTTTCCAGGTAAATGTAGGATCTTCAAGAGAAAGAATCTCAAGAGCCTTCTTAAGCTTGTCCTGGTCACTTGCCGTAGCAGGTTCAACTGCAACTGAGATAACCGGGACGGGGAACTTCATGTTCTCAAGAAGAATCTGGTTTCCTTCGCTTCCGATTGTATCTCCGGTCTGAGCATCCTTGAAACCTATGAATACACCAATATCACCGCACCTAAGCTCATCTATTTCCTCAGGCTTGTTTGAGTGCATTCTAAGAATTCTGTTTATTCTTTCCCTCTTTTTCTTGCCTATATTCAAAACGGCAGTTCTTGATTTGAAAGTTCCTGAATATACTCTTGCAAAGGCAAGATTTCCGGCTTCCTTTTCATACTGAATCTTGAATATGAGGGCAAGAGGAGGTGCATCTTCCTTATTAAATACTTTTACTTCTTCCTGTTTCTTTACTGAAATACCTGTGGCAGGGGGAACCTCGTCAGGTGAGGGGAGAAGCTCTACTATTCCGTCAAGAAGGCACTGAACGCCAATGTTTTTAAGTGATGATCCGCAGAAGACCGGAAGCAGGGTTCTTTTAAGTACGCACTTGTGAAGAACATCCATAACCATCTTTGACGGAATATCCTCTCCTGCAAAGAAGAGTTCAGTTACCTCGTCGCTGTATGCAGAGACGCTGTCAATAAGTTTTTCGTACCACTGTGAAGCAAGGTCCTGATAATCAGAGGGAATATCAACGTAGGAATAATCTCTTCCGTCTGTGCTCTGATCAAAAACAACCATCTGCTTCTTAAGAAGGTCTATAACACCTTCAAACTTGCTTTCCTTTCCCACAGGGATGAAAAGCGGTACTGGATTTTCCTTGAGCTTTGTCTTTATATCTTCAAGTACAGCAAAGAAATCAGCACCAAGGCGGTCCATTTTGTTGATAAAAGCTATACGGGGAACATGGTAGGTATCTGCCTGTCTCCAGACGGTCTCTGTCTGAGGCTCAACACCTCCGACTGCACAGAAGATTCCGACAGCACCGTCAAGAACCCTCAGAGATCTTTCAACTTCAGCCGTGAAGTCTACGTGGCCCGGAGTATCAATAATGTTAATCTGCTTGTCTTTCCAGTAACATGTGGTGGCAGCACTTGTGATGGTAATACCTCTGTCCTGCTCCTGCTGCATCCAGTCCATTGTGGCTTCGCCGTTGTCAACTTCACCAATTTTGTGGTTCTCTCCGGTGTAGAAGAGAATGCGCTCGGTAGTTGTTGTCTTGCCGGCGTCAATATGAGCCATGATCCCTATATTTTTAATATCTTTTCTCTGCATAGCGAAAAGAAGACTAGCAAAAAATTACCTGTTACGCAAGGTACGAAGGCTGTTCAGGACGGCCAGAAGGGCAACTCCTGTATCTGCAAATACAGCCCAGCCCATGCCGATTAATCCAAGTGAACCGAGAGCAAGGAAAATTACCTTCAGTGTGATGGCAAATGCAATATTCTGCTTTGCAACCCTAACTGTTTTCTGACTGATTTTCCTGGCTGTAACCAGAGAAGACAGGCTGTCATTCATAATAACTATGTCAGAAGCCTCAATAGCTGCATCTGAACCGACACCGCCCATTGAAATTCCTACATCTGCAGCAGCAAGGGCCGGAGCGTCATTTATTCCGTCTCCGGTAAAGGCGCAAACGTGGTTTTTCTTTTCTGCAACAATGTATTCAAGTTTTTCATGAGGAAGAAGAGAGCTCTTGCTTTCATCTGCTCCGCAGAGCTCTGCAGCTCTTGAAACGGCTTTCTCATTATCGCCGCTGAGAATAACAATCTTCTGTATACCGTTTGCCCTTAAAAGGTCAAAATCATTCTTTACGTTTTCCTTAAGTGTGTCTTCAAGTTCAACACACCCGAGATATTCATTTTCAGAACATACGTAGACTACAGTTCCGGATGATTCAAAAACTCTGGTTTTTTTGCAGTTGTTGTGTATGAAATCAAAGTTTCCTGCGTAGTAACGAACATTATCAATTGTGCCGCTTAAGCCTTTGCCCTTGTACTCCCTGACATTTGTTGCCTTAAGGGAAGAGGAGGGGCAGTAATCAACAATTGACTTTGCAATAGGATGGTTGCTCTCACTTTCAAGAGTCCTGAGAACCTCAAGCATTTTCTCCTTATTATCAGATACTACGTTTGTAACCTTAAAGGATCCTTCTGTTATGGTTCCTGTCTTGTCAAACAGGAGTTCAGTTGTTTTAGCAAGGGCTTCAAGATGTGTACCGCCCTTAACAAGGATTCCGTTGCGGGCACTGCTTCCTATTCCTCCGAAGAAGGCTACGGGAACTGATAACACAAGGGCACAGGGGCAGCTTATTACAAGGGCAATGAGGGCTTTATGAATCCAGACTTCCCAGTCTCCTGTAATGAGAGAAGGAACTACTGCTATAAGTACGGCAAGGGCACATACTGCAGGTGTGTAGTATTTTGCAAATCGTGTAATAAACTGCTCTGTGGGAGCCTTTGCCTCCCTGGCTTCCTTTGTAAGAGCAATAATCTTTGCAACTGTACTGTTTTCATAAAGGGCAGTAACTTCAATTTTAATCGGACTGTCTGTGACTATGCTTCCGCTGAGAACAGAATCTCCTTTTTCAACTGAAAGGGAAGAGCTTTCACCGGTAACAGTTTTTGTATCAAGGTAGGCTGAGCCTTCAACAACAGTTCCGTCAAGAGCAATTTTTTCTCCTGCAAGAACATAAATTATATCTCCAATCTTAACTTCTTGAGGTTTTACTTCAAGTTTTGTTCCGTCAGCCTTGATTATTCTGGCTGTCTCAGGAGCTATATCCATGAGTTTTTCAATATTATCGGTGGATTTGTCTACTGCAAGATCCTGCAGGTATTCACCTAATTCATAAAATAGCATGACTCCGACAGCCTCGTGGTATTCACCGATAATGAATGCACCTATTGTGGCAATGGTCATGAGGAAGGTCTCGTCAAAGAATTCTCCTTCAAAGATGTTCTTTACAGCATGAATGATTGTTTCATAGCCGAGAACAATGTAGGAGGCACCTATTAATATATAGTAAACATATTCAGGGAGTCCGAGGGACTCAGTGAAAAACGATAAGACAAATAAAGCAGCACCAATTAAGATTTTAATCATATTAACATATTAGCAAATACTAAAATGTATTGCAACACAATTATTTAATTAAAAAGTCAGTAAAATTTCAAACTTTTTAAAATAAAACTGATTTAATCAGTAAAAAAATGAATTTTTAAAAATATTACTGATTTTAAACGCAAAAAAAAGACTGAAACTTGTGTTTCAGCCTTTTAAAACATCCCCTACCAGGATCGAACTGGTGTTGACGGGATGAAAACCCGTTGTCCTAACCACTAGACGAAAGGGACAAATAGTTGATTTAAAGCCTTATGAGCCAAGTTGGGTTCGAACCAACGACCCACGCCTTAAAAGGGCGTTGCTCTACCTACTGAGCTATTGGCCCTAAGTATTCAACCAATGGGAGATTAGCAAAACTAGCTTTTCATGTCAACAAGTCTTCAGATTTTTTGTTGCGAATTCAAAAATACGGGGGTATCCTAATGAATAGAAAACATAATGGCTTTTTGCCATGGCTCTATAGGAGGAGTTTATGAAAAAACTTTTAGTAGTTCTTCTTGTTGCTTTTTGCGCATTTGGCGTATTCGCTAAAGGTGCTAAGGAAGAGGCAGCAACAACAACAGTAGCAGGATATGATTCTGCTCTTGTTAAAGCAGCTCAGACTGAAGGTGAACTTGTTGTTTATGGTTCATGTGAAGAAGAGTATCTTAGTGCCGCATGTGCAAACTTTGAATCCCTCTTTGGAATTAAAGTAAGCTACCAGCGCCTTTCAACAGGTGAGGTCCAGGCTAAGATTGAAGAAGAAAACGGTAATCCGTCAGCTGACGTATTCTTCGGCGGCACAACAGACCCGTACAATGTTCTTGCAAAAGAAGGCTTCCTCGAAGCATACGCAGCAAAGAATGCATCACATCTTCTGAGTGCAAACTACAAGCATAAGGATAATCTCTGGTATGGAATATACACCGGTCTTCTCGGATTTATGGTAAATACAGACGAACTTGCAAGACTTGGTCTTGAAGCTCCAAAAGATTTTCCGGATCTTCTTAAGCCCGAGTACAACGGACTTATATGGCTCTCAAACTACAACACAGCAGGAACAGCAAAGCTTGTTATTAACACAGTTATCCAGAAGTATGGTCATGACAAAGGTATCAAGTTCCTCGTAGACCTGGATAAGAATATTGAAGTTTATACAAAGTCAGGTTCCGGTCCGTCTAAGAACGTTGGAACAGGCGAGTGTGTTATTGGTATCGGATTCCTCCATGATGGTATCCACCAGATTGTTGACAATGGATACAGCAATATCAGTCTCGTAATTCCTTCAAGCGGAACAACATGCGAAATTGGTGCAACAGCTATCTTCAAGGGAGCTAAGCATCCGAATGCAGCAAAGCTCTGGATTGAATATGCTCTTTCACCGGATTGTGTAAACCTTGCTAAGGAAAACGGTTCTTATCAGTTCCTCGTAATTGACAACGCTGAACAGCCCAAGGAGGCTTATGACTTCGGTCTTGATCCTTCAAACGTCATTGATTATGACTTCGAGGATGCAACAAACAACATTAAGACATATGTTGCTGAAGTTATGGAAGCTCTCGCAGCAAGCGGTGCAGCTACAGGAGATACATCAAGATTCCAGGTTAAGTAATCTTTAAGTATTCGAATTTAAGGGATGGTGCATGCACTGTCCCTTAATTTTTAATTAGTTACGGAGGTAATGATGGCTACCAGACAAGGTGCTAGTCTTGACAGAAAAAAGCTTATGGCTGACCCGATTATGGTTACTACCATAGTGGTCCTTATAGCTTTTCTGACATTATTTATTCTATATCCTCTTGCAATTCTTCTTGTGGACAGCTTTATAACCGATACAGGTTTAACATTTGATGTCTTCAAGAGGATTTTCAAGATTCCTACATTTAAAACTGCCATTACAAACACTCTGAAGGTTGGTTTTCTTGTAGGTATACTTTCTACTGCAGTCGGACTTCTGTTTGCCTATGTAGAAGTATATGTGCGTTCAAACAAGTTCATGGGCGGCCTGTTTAAGATTGTTTCTCTTTTACCGGTTGTCTCCCCGCCGTTCGTACTTTCACTTTCCATGATTATGCTTTTTGGTAAGGCCGGTATTATTACCAGATACCTTCTTGGCATATTCGACAACAGTGTTTACGGCTTCTGGGGTATTACAATTGTACAGTCCATGACATTCTTCCCCGTCTGTTACATGATGTTCAGGGGACTTCTGAAAAATATCGATCCTTCACTTGAAGAGGCAGCAAGAGACATGGGTGCAAGCCGTTCAAAGGTTTTCACTTCAGTTACACTTCCGCTTCTTCTCCCCGGTATTGGAAATGCATTTCTGGTAACATTTATTGAATCAATTGCCGACTTTGCAAACCCGATGATTATTGGTGGAAGCTACGATACACTTGCTACAACAATCTATTTGCAGATTACAGGTGCCTATGATAAGGCCGGTGCTGCAGCCATGGCTGTTGTTCTTCTCTGTATCACACTTGTAATGTTTGCAGTTCAGAAGTACTACCTTGAGGCCAAGTCTACAGCAACCCTTACAGGTAAGGCTTCCAGACAGAGAATGCTCATTGAGGATAAGAGCGTAAGAATTCCTCTTACAATCCTCTGCAGTGCCATGGCTCTGTTTGTAATTATCATGTACATCTGTGTTCCTATCGGAGCTCTGTTCCCGACATGGGGTTACAAGTTCTTCCCGTTCACAACAAAGTGGTTCAAGTTAATCTTTACAAGGTACAAGGGCTTTAAGGCATTTAAGGACTCATTTGTCCTGTCTGTCATTTCAGCTCCTATCACCGCACTTCTGTCAATGATAATCTCTTATCTTGTTGTTAAGCGTAAGTTTAAAGGTAAGGGCTTCATTGAAGCTGTATCCATGCTTGCCATGGCTGTTCCCGGAACCGTTCTCGGTGTCGGATACATAAGAGGCTTTGCAGGCGGTGTATTCCATACAGGATTCATGCAGGGACTTTACGGAACAGGAGCAATACTTGTTATAGTCTTTATTGTCCGTTCACTTCCTACAGGTACAAGAAGTGGTATAGCAGCCCTCAGACAGATTGATAAGTCAATTGAGGAGAGTGCTTACGACATGGGAGCCAATTCCATGAAGGTATTTACAACTGTCACTCTGCCGCTGATTAAGGATTCGTTCCTAAGTGGCCTTGTAACGGCATTTGTAAGAAGCATTACTGCTATTTCTGCAATTATTCTTCTGGTCACTCCGCAGTTCCTGCTTATTACTGTCCAGATCAACGAATTTGCAGAGAAGGGCTCTTATGGTCTTGCCTGTGCATTCGCAACACTCCTTATTGTTGTTACATACACGGCAGTTGCCCTTATGAACCTGTTTATCAAACACTTCGGTACAAGCCGCAAATTCAAGGAGGAAATATAATCCCATGAAAGAGAAAAAAGGAATTAAACTTGATCATATATCAAAAATCTACAAGGACCCGAAAACAGGTAAGGACTTCTATGCTGTAAAAGATACTTCCCTGGAAATTGAGCCGGGCAGCTTTGTAACCTTACTTGGTCCTTCCGGATGTGGTAAAACAACTACACTCAGAATGATTGCAGGTTTTGAAAGTCCTGATGAGGGTGAAATCTACCTCGGAAATGAGGCTATCAACGAACTTACACCGAATAAGCGTGATACTGCCATGGTTTTCCAGAGCTACGCACTTCTTCCTCATTACAACATTTTTGACAACGTAGCTTACGGACTGAAACTCAGAAAAGTTCCTAAAGATGAGATTCAGGAAAGAGTTACAAAAATTCTCAAGCTTGTTGAGCTCAGCGGAATGGAAGCCAGAATGACAAACCAGCTTTCCGGTGGTCAGCAGCAGCGTGTTGCTCTTGCAAGAGCTCTTGTTATTGAACCGTCTGTCCTTCTGTTTGACGAACCTCTGTCAAACCTGGATGCAAAGCTCCGTGTTTCAATGAGAACTGAGATCAGAAGAATTCAGCAGGAAGTTGGTATTACAGCTGTCTATGTTACCCATGACCAGAGTGAGGCTATGGCTATCTCTGACAAGATTATCATTATGAACAAGGGTGTTGTTGCCCAGATGGGTACACCTCATGAGATTTACTATCATCCGAACAGCGAGTTTGTAGCAGACTTTATTGGTGAAGCAAACTTCCTTAAGGGAAAGATGATTGAGCACGATGATAAGGTTGCCATGATTGAAGTTGACGGAGTTCCTGTGAAGGTTACCTACGACAAGGGCATGAAGGACGGAAAGGAATACACTGTTGTTCTCAGACCTGAAGCTGCAACACTGAGCACAAGAGGCGGAGTACCTTGTACAGTTGAACTTTCACGCTTTATGGGTTCATATCAGAACTACCATGTAAGACTTGGTAATACTCTTGTTAAGCTTGAGGAACACAACCCGAAGAACAAGAGAATCTTTGAAGTTGGTGAAAAGTGCCGTCTGGTATTTGAACCGGAATCAGTACATGTTCTTTAAGTCTTAAAAAAAATCACTAAGGGAGTTGTTGGCAGACAGCTCCCTTTTTTTGTAACATGAGCGTCCATGAAAGAAAAAAATGCTATCGGACTTTTACTTCTGACTTCTCTTATCTGGGGTATGACTTTTGTTTTTCAAAGCCATGCAGCTCAGTTTATAGGTCCGTTTATGTTCAATGGAATCAGAATGATTATGGGCTTTCTGATTCTTCTTCCTTTCTGTCTTCCTTCAATAAAAAGAAACATGAAAGTAAGAAAAAGTTACCTCAAGGACCTCTCCTTAAGAGGCCTTTTGTGCGGTGTTTTTCTTTCATCTGCATGTGTATTCCAGCAGGCAGGGCTCTCATATACAACAGCAGGTAAGGGTGCTTTTATAACAGCTCTCTACATTCTGTTTGTGCCCCTTTTCGGAATCTTTACCAAGGACAAACCGGAACTCAGTGCATGGTTTCATGCAGCTATAGGCCTTGCCGGAGCCTTCCTTATATCCGTGAACAATGAAAGTGCCATAAACAAGGGCGATATTATGATTTTCATCTGCGCTGTTCTCTTTGCCTTTCAGATTATGGCAGTAAACTTTGGTGTAAAGAGTGTTTCAGGTGTAGACCTTTCTGCTTTTCAGATGCTCAGCGGCGGAATAATCTGTCTGATTTGTGGAGTTCTATTTGAGGAGTTTCATTTCTCAATGGTAAATGACGCCTTAATTTCCATTTTGTATGCAGGTATTTTCTCGTGCGGAATAGCTTATACGCTTCAGGCTATAGGACAGAAGTATGTTAAAGCAGAGAAGGCTTCTCTGGTTATGTGTCTTGAAAGTGCTTGGGCTGCCCTCGGAAGTGCCCTGTTTCTTGGTGAACGCATGAGCGGCCGTGAACTTTCAGGCTGTCTTCTCCTCTTTTTAGCAGTTATTCTTTCAAGCCTGCCCAAGAGACAGCACTGAACGTTCCTCCTTGCTTTCAGTAAGAAGATACCTCCTTATAGTTTCATCTATCTCTGATACTTCAATCGGTTCCTCCTCTGTTTCACAGGTAACTATCATGTTTACACCCATAATAAACCCAAGGCTGTTATACTCTTTGAACTTAGGCATAAAAACCGTCTCAACATAGTCCTGATTGTTCATGTCTATGAAATGAAGCCATAGAAACTGTTCTCCGGTAATCTTGTTTATTACGCAGAAGTCCGGCCCGATTATCCTGTCAAGCTTCTGACATTTGAATACAGGATCTGAAAAATATTTTATTCCCTTGGCCTTAAGGCGCTCTTCTATTCTCAGAAGTTTATCTTTTTTATTCATCCTTATTCCTCATTATTTTTATGTGATCAAAATTGACACTGCGCCAGTAGTAGTCACCTGTTCCGTATCTTCTGAGCTGCAGGGCTTTTTCAAAGTCTTCTTCAGTAACGCTGTCCCGGTCATGACAGTCAGCAATTGTTCTGGCAAGCGTGACCATTCCAAGCATGTTGCGTGTCCCGCCATATACAAGGTCCAGTTTCTTAAGAAGTTCTATTTCTTTTTCAAATTTCTTCAGCGCAGACGGGTAGAGCCGTACATGACCGTTGTATTTGATTTCAGGTGTGTCGGAGAACCTGAATTTCTGACGTGAGATGGCGCTTTCTACAATATTTATATAATAAGAGTCCGGCAGGCTCTCTTCATTTATCAGATCCAGGGTGTTTTGTTCAGACACCGGAATTCTTATGTCAAAGCGCTCCATAAAGGCTTTCCCGAGCTTGTTCCAGTGGTTCTGAATCTGCAAAGCCGAGCATGTGCAGACTTTCTCTTCCTTTCCAAGACCACCGCAGGGACACGGATTCATGTTTGCGGCCATGATAAAGCGGGCAGGGTACACGGTAAGTTCTCCGCTTTTAGAACTGGCTGTATAACCTTTGTCGTATGTGTCTTTGACAGCCTCAATAAGCTTTTTGGAATACTTATCCAGCTCATCAAGGATAATTACACCACCATAGGCCAGAGCTCCTTCTCCGGGGCTTTTGGAGGCGGCCCCTCCTACAAACTGGGCAAGTGAGCAGTCGTGGGGTATGAACCGGCTCCCCGCAGCAGAAGGGTCTTCTATTTCCAAACCTGCACAGCCATATATTCTAATCAGCGTTTCCTGTTCTTCTCTTGTATGTTGTGGCAGCAGACGGTGAAGCCTTGAGCAGAGAAGGGTCTTACCTGTTCCGGGAGGTCCGAAAACAAGGAGGCTGTGAAAGCCTGCAGCTGAATATGTCAGGCTCATTTTCTCTGAACTTAAGCCAAGAATGTCGGAGAATAAAACATTTTCTTTTCTTTTGGAAGCAACATATGAATTCAAAGCGTTATCCGAGTTGTTAATAATCCCGGTAATATGGCTGAAGGCGCTGAGAAAACTGTCGGCGGTCAGAACATGTTCATCAGAAGAATGTTCTCCTTTTTCCCCGGGAATAATGCAGTAGTTGCATCCTGCCTTTCTTGCACATTCAACAGCTCCGTATGTGTATGGAGCACTTACCGTCTTGCCGTCAAGTCTCAGTTCTCCTGCAAGCATTATCTTAATTGTTTTTGCATCAGGGTTCTTGTTCTCAGAACGGGCAAGGGCTATTGCCATGGCAAGAGCCAGATCCAGGGAGGAGCCTGCCTTTGGTACTCCTGCAGGACTTAAGCTTACAAGTATTCTTTGCTGCGGAACCTTAAAGCCGCTGCTTCTCATGGCTGCTTTAATGCGCTCACGGCTCTCTTTTATGGAGCTGTCAGGAAGGCCGATTATATCAAAGCCGGGGAAGCCGCTTCTTATCTGAGCTTCAACTCCTACGAGCTGGCCGTCAAAGCCTTTGTTAATATAGCCGCAGATAACAATATTACACTGCATGTAAAATCCTCCTTTTACACTTATATAGACGCCTTAAAGCACCAAAGCTTTGCAGAAGAATCAACGCAAATAAAATTTATAACCAAATATTTATTTGAAGCGTATGTAATTAAGAAAAAAGATAATTTTTGAGAAAAATTTTTTAAATTTCTTGTTGACACTAAATACCCTTTGTGGTACCTTCATGAAGCACGCCAAAAGGCGGCATAAAGTTCTTTACATTATTAACGAAGGAAATGAGGAATAAATATGGAAGCATGAGGGCTTCCTAGTCAATTCAAATTCACGAACGGAAGAATATTGATCAGAGTTCGAAGAAGTTGAGTGGCAGGACGAATTGAAAGTTGATAATAGTCGGACTTCGGTCCGAGTTTTTTATAACGGAGAGTTCGATCCTGGCTCAGAACGAACGCTGGCGGCGCGTTTTAAGCATGCAAGTCGAGCGGGATCAGGTAGCAATACTTGTGAGAGCGGCGGACGGGTGAGTAACACGTG
>JAILPZ010000004.1 GCA_024699225.1 Sphaerochaetaceae bacterium | reverse complement strand
ATACGTGCTGTATTGAATCATCATTATATTCTTTTACATTGGAAACAGTTGATGCAGCCATGCCGCTATTCTAGCAAAAATGGCACACTTTTGAAAACCTTTTTTGTTGTGAGACCGCTAAATGCGTGGTTTTTGTCTGTCTGACACCACTGTAAAAGGTGGTTTTATCTTATTTTAACTATCCTTGACCGTAGCCAGTCCGCCCTGGGATGTTTCCTTGAAGATATAAGGCAGAGCCTCGCCCGTTTCCATCATAACCGTAATAACATTATCAAGGCTGACTCTGTGTCTTCCGTCTGAAAGAAGAGCATAGGTTGCATGGTTTAAAGCTCTCATGGTAGCCATGGCGTTTCTTTCAATACAGGGAATCTGAACCAGGCCGAGCATGGGGTCACAGGTTAAGCCCAGATGGTGCTCAAGGCCCATCTCTGCAGCATATTCAATCTGGTATATGGAGCCTCCGAGAAGGTATGCAGCTCCGGCACTTGCCATGGCACAGGCAACACCCACTTCACCCTGACAGCCAACCTCAGCACCTGAAATGGAGCCGTTGTGCTTACATACGTTTCCCACTATACCGGCAGTCAAAAGAGCTCTTAGCATCTTAACTCTCGGAATCTTGTAGGTTTCCTGAAGGTAGTAAAGAACACCCGGAACAACACCGCAGGATCCGCAGGTCGGAGCTGTAACAATCTTACCGCCTGCTGCGTTTTCTTCTGAAACGGCAAGAGCGTAGCTTATGGCCTTGGCCGTGTAGCCGAGAGGACCTGAGAAGTCCTGGGCCTGGGTGTAGTACTGGCATGCCTTTCTGGGAAGTTTCAAACCACCCTTAAGAACACCTTCAGCAAGAAGTCCGCGCTTTACAGCCTTCTCCATGATGGTCCAGATTTCTTCCATGTAGTCCAGAATCTCTTCGCCTTCATACTTTATGGCAAGCTCCCAGATCTGACAGCCTTCCCTGTCGCAGTAGCGAAGAATCTTGTTCATGTGTGAAAGAAGAGACGGATAGACCTCTTTGGCCTTTGAGCCAAAGTCAGATTCTGTCTGAATCTTTCCGCCGCCTACAGAGTAGTAAGTCTCCTCTCCTGTCTTGTTCCCGTTTTTGTCGTAGCTTCTGAACTCAAGAGCGTTCGGATGCTTGGGTTTGATTATTCCCGGCTCCCAGAAGATATCGAGTTTTCTGTCCTTGAAGACAGAATAGATTGCATCGTCCGTTAAGTGTCCTCTTCCTGTTGCAGCCAGGCTTCCGAACAGTGTGCATTCGTACCTGTCAGCATCCGGATACCTTGCAAAGAAATCCTTTGCCGCCTTTCTCGGGCCCATGGTATGACTTGAAGACGGTCCGTGTCCGTATCTGTACAACTCTCTTAAAGACTCCATAACTTCACTCCTCTGTTTCAGCTATAAATCAACTATAGCCCCAAAACATTTGGTTCTCAAGGAGTCTTTTTTATTCGCCTGCAAGGTACGGCTTGAAAACACAGGCGCTCTTGCCGTCTGTTTCACAGACTATCCTCATCTCAAGATTCGCTTCTTTTTCATAGAACCTGTACACCCCGGGAACAACCGTCATTTTCTCCATCTCCCCGTCCGTTACAACAACCCTTCCCTGTCCTTCAAGCTCTGAAACCCACACCCCGTTCTGCACCGTAAACGGCCCTATCTCAAAGGCCTTGTTCTTAACTATTGCGCTTTGCCCTATGTTTCCGTTCATGGCTGCAGAGACGAGCATCTGAACATCTATTTCCCTTAATGAGGAAGTCTTTTCCTTACAGCTCTGTAACAGTTTTTCCCAGTTTATCTGGCTCCTCACCTCTTTCTTAAGATTCATTAAAACATCTGCAAGAAAACCCTCGTCCTGACTTAAGACCACACTTGAAGGAACAGAGGAAGGAGAAAAGGCAGTGCCGAAGGGAAGCATGTCAGATAAAGGATAGGCACAGATGTAAATTGTCGAGGATGCGTTTACGGTAATTTTTACTTCACTTGTGCCGCTTTCTATATATTTAACATGCTCGCCGTCTCCGTCTGTCCATTTTAGCGAGTACCAGATTTCAGCATTTGCATAGCTGACCCACGGGTGCTCGGGAATTATTATTTGAACAGTTTTCTTTGTTATTTCCTGCGAACATGAGGCAAATAAGATTAATGCGGCGATAATTATGGCAATTAACAATCTTTTCACATAATAAAAGACGCCGCAAACACTCTGAGCTTTGTTAAAAATCAGTAATATTTTTAACAATTCTGAAAAAAACTGATTTAATCAGTAAAAATAAAAATTTTTTGATTTTTTACTGACTTTGACAATAAAAAAGGGCTGAAACTCTCATTCCAGCCCTCATTCGTTCAAATATTTTTGATTATTTGACAACAAAACTTATCAATTTACCCGGTACAACTATCTCTTTTATGATATTCATGCCGTCTATGTACTTTTTGACGTTGTCATTGGCCTTGGCAAGGGTAATTATCTCGTCCTTTGAGGCGTCCTTTGACACATCAAGCTTGGCTCTGACCTTTCCGTTAACCTGGACAACAACCTGGATCATGTCGTCCACTGTTAAAGCTTCATCATATACAGGCCAGTCCTGGTTGCAGGCAGAAGGCTCGCCTCCGGCTCTGCTCCACAGCTCTTCTGCAAGGTGCGGAACGTACGGACAGAGAAGAAGGATAAAGGGCTTCCATGCATCTACAGGAAGCTTGTCCAGCTTGCTCAGATCGTTTACATAGATCATCATCTGACTGATGGCTGTGTTGAAGTTAAGAGAGGCTGTATCCTCTGTGACCTTCTTAATGGTCTTGTGAAGGCTCTTGAGAATTTCCTTTGACGGCTTTTCGTCGGTCAGGCCCTTCTCTTCCGCCATTCTCCAGATTCTGTCAACAAAACGCCAGACACCTGCTATTCCTGTTGTGCTCCAAGGCTTTGAAACCTGAAGCGGACCCATGAACATTTCATAAAGGCGCATGGTATCTGCTCCGTATTCAGCTATTACCTCATCCGGGTTAACAACGTTCTTAAGGCTCTTTGACATCTTGGCTATTACGCGCTCAAGGCTCTCGCCGCTGACCTTGTCAAAGTAAGCACCGTCTCTCTCCTCAACCTGGTCTGTAGGAACAAGGCTCTTGTTCTTCTTCTGATAGGCGTAGGCTGTAATCATGCCCTGGTTTACAAGGCGCTGGAACGGCTCCGGTGTTGAAACCAGACCAAGATCATAGAGAACCTTGTGCCAGAATCTTGCATAAAGAAGGTGCAGTACTGCGTGCTCTGTTCCACCTACGTAGAGGTCTACCGGCATCCAGTACTTCTCTTTCTCTTCAGATACAAAACGCTCTGAGTTGTGCGGATCTATGTATCTTAAGTAGTACCAGCATGAACCGCCCCACTGAGGCATGGTGTTGGTCTCTCTTCTTGCCTTGCCGCCGCACTTGGGACAGGTGCAGTTTACCCAGCTTTCAATATTTGCAAGCGGGCTCTCTCCTGTTCCGCTCGGCTGGTAGCTCTTCACTTCAGGCAGTGTCAGAGGAAGGTCCTTTTCAGGAACTTCAACTGTACCGCACTTGGGACAGTGGATAAGGGGAATGGGTTCTCCCCAGTATCTCTGGCGGCTGAAAATCCAGTCTCTTAATTTAAAGTTAACTGTCTTGTGCCCAATTTTCTTTTCTTCCAGAAACTCGAGCATTTTTGCAATTGCATCTGCCTTGTTAAGACCGTCAAGGAAACCGCTGTTTACATGAATGCCGTCTTCAGTCCAGGCCTGAGTCTGAACATCAACCTCACTCTTGAGAACTTCAATAATGGGAAGGTTAAACTTCTTTGCAAACTCCCAGTCACGTGTGTCGTGGGCCGGAACTGCCATGATGGCACCTGTGCCGTATGAGATAAGAACATAGTCTGCAACCCAGATTGGAATTTCCTTTCCGTTTACAGGGTTTATGGCGTAGCTTCCTGAGAAAACACCTGTCTTCTCCTTGGCTAAATCTGTTCTGTCCAGATCACTTTTCTTTGCAGCTTCAGCTATATAGGCTTCTACCTTGTCCTTCTGCTCTGCACTGACAAGGTCGTTTATCAGGGGGTGCTCCGGAGAGACAACCATGTATGTTGCACCGAAAAGTGTGTCGCACCTTGTGGTAAAGACCTCAAGACTCTTATCAAGGCCCTTGACCTTAAAAAGAACGGAAGCTCCCTCGCTGCGGCCAATCCAGTTTCTCTGCATCATCTTAACGCTCTCAGGCCAGTCAACCAGATCAAGATCGTCCAGAAGTCTCTGTGCGTATGCAGTAATCTTTAATACCCACTGCCTGATGTTGCGCTTTTCTACCTGGGCTCCGCATCTGTCGCAGTGGCCCTCTTTAACTTCTTCATTGGCCAGGCCTGTCTTACAGTTCGGGCACCAGTTAATGGGAGCCTGGCTTTCGTATGCCAGTCCCTTCTCGTAGAGTTTCTCAAAAATCCACTGTGTCCACTTGTAGTACTCAGGCTCACATGTGCTTACCTCGCGGTCCCAGTCGTAGCAGAACCCAAGGCGCTTTATCTGGCGTCTGAAAGTATTAATGTTCTTTTCCGTGGTTACAGCCGGATGGGTTCCGGTCTGAATGGCGTAGTTCTCTGCAGGAAGGCCAAAGGCGTCAAAGCCCATCGGATGAAGAACATTGTATCTGTTCATTCTTAAATAACGGCAGTAAATATCTGTTGCCGTATAACCCTCAGGGTGTCCTACATGAAGGCCCGCTCCGCTTGGATACGGGAACATATCAAGAACGTAGGCCCTCTTCTCTTTCGGGAAAGAAGGGTCTTCTTTAACTGCGAAGGTTTTATTCTCTTCCCAGTACTTCTGCCATTTTTCTTCTATTTCGGTAAAAGGATAACTCATGGCTGTGATTTTAGTTATTTTTGCCGTTCTTATCTAGTCCTTATCATGCTCTTGTAAAGCTCGCGAAAAACCCTTAAGTGTAGCTTCACGCCTTCTGATGCATAATCTGCATAGGTCCAGGGCAGAGCCTGAAAGTCTTTATTCTGATAGATAAGGGTAACTTCTCCGTACACACCCTGACTCAGTGGTATGCGGTGAGAGCGGTCCTTGCAGGTTGCAAGAATGAGGTTTGCAAGTGTCAGTATGCCGGGATCTATGTTAATTGGTCTTCCCGTGCCCTTTCCCTTAAATAGTTTTTCCATCTCATTTGTTTTGATTTTGATGGAAGGCAGGGAGGAAGGGTCTATGAGTTTTTCAAACAAAATCAGGTAGCGGACCGGGTGGCCGCCCATTTCGTCGTCGTAATAATCGGTGAAGGGAAAATCAAGGGTCGGCGTTATGGCTTTAATGGGACCGAAGGCAGAAGTAAGGCAGGAAAGAAGAGACTCTCTTTCCTCTTCCAGAGAGGACAGAACTCCTACAACAAGTGCTGTTTTTTCAAATTCTCTTGCTACGGCCATGATTAACTCCATTAAATATAGCTTAAATATAATATTTATTGTGTAATTCTCAACTTCCCCGTGTATTTTTTCAAGATGCATGATATGATTTGCCTATGGTAAAGTTGGCAGTCTTTTTGGGAAATCCTGGATTGCAGTACAAAAACACACGGCACAACACCGCGTGGCTGTTCTGCGAAACACTTCAAGAACGCGGCCTCTTTCCAGATACTCCCTGGCAGGAAAAGTTTCATTCGGAGTTTCTCAAGACCCCGGAAGTTATACTTTTAAAGCCACAGACCTACATGAACCTAAGTGGTCGCAGCGTACAGGAAGCGGCCTCTTTTTTTCGTATAGGCTCTGACGATATTTTGATAGTTCATGATGATATTGAACTAAAACCCTGGGAAACCAGACTTCAGAAAGGCGGTGGCATGGGAGGCCACAACGGGCTGAGGTCGGTAAAGCAGAATCTTTCAACAGACGGATTCTGGCGCCTGAGACTGGGGATAGGAAGGCCACAGAGGCAGGAGGTTTCCTCCTTTGTACTTTCTTCTTTTTCTGCAGAAGACAAGATAAAACTGCGGGAAATGTTTACTCGGGCAGAGGAACACTTTAAAACGTTCCTGAAACAGAAATGAATTAAGAACAAATAGAGAGGTAAAACCAGTGCGTAACCGTGATTTCAGAATTTCAGAAAACTCAAGACAGGAAATGTCTTTTTTCACACCGGTATTCGAAACAGACGAAAGTTTGAACAAGCTTTACAGACAGGCCCAGGAACTGGCCCTGACTTACAATAAAAAGCATGATGAGCATGTTTCAGCTGCAAAGCTCAACATCTCTGCAGTGCTCCACCTGCTCTATCAGAGAGTAATTTCAATTCAGCTTAAGAACTCAGAATCCGACCCGTTCTCAAGGCTCGGAGTTCTTGCAGAAAAGAATGAGGACTGTGCAAAGGCCCTCGCCTTCTACGACAAAATGTTCCCGTCAGAGCTTTCAAACGGAAGCTCAGTTACAGAGGCAGAAAAAGACCTGGCCCTTTCAGATACAGGAACAGGAGCTGAGGCCATGAAGAATCCCGTGGAGGAGACAGCAAGAGCTTTCTTTGTCCACCAGGTTCTTGTTTCCAACCC
>JAILPZ010000055.1 GCA_024699225.1 Sphaerochaetaceae bacterium | reverse complement strand
GGTAAGCCTAAAAACGCAGAAGAGGCTGCATCCATGTACCGCTTTCTTTCAGGTAAGAAGCACAGTGTTCTTTCCGGAGTCTGTATGTATATTCCGGGACGCGGCATGACAGAATCCTGCTGTGTGCGCTCAGATGTTTATTTCAGGGAACTCAGTGAAGAAGATATTAAGCGGTATATAGAAACCGGGGACTACAAAGGCGTGGCCGGTGCTTACCGCATCCAGAGTTACGGCTACACCCTTATGGAAAAAATAAGCGGAAGCCTTTCCAACATAATAGGGCTTCCGCTTGAAAAGATGCTTGAATTATACAGCAATTAATATTCGTAAGATAAAACAGCTGTAAGAGAGACAGCACTTGAGCCTGACTTGTTTGTCAGGTTAAGATAGCCGTCAGCTTTAAGTCCGTCTGCAAGGGCGTAAGATGCACCTGCTGTCAGTGAATACTTTGTAGAACTCTTACTGAAAATAAACTCTGTTGAAGAGATAATCTGAACTTTCTTTGTAAGATCTAAAGCTGCGTTGTTGATAACCTCAGTTGAAGCAAAATCAGAGCCGTTGAAAGTAAATCTCAGGGCAAGAGCATCAATAAGTGTCTTATTATCCGTTTCAGTTGAGAAAACAAAGTTCTTCAGCGCTGAAGCTGCAAGTACGGTTTTTGTCTTAATATCAGCATCTTCATCATAGAAGTATGTGAAATCTGTTCCTACTGTGAAATCTGCCCAGTATTTGAGATTTGCTGCAGCGGAGAGAGTGACAAGGTTGTCTGTAGGATTAAGTACTAAGGCAGCTCTTGCTTCCTTAAGGACATCCATTGAGAAACCCTTTCTTCCCTGAGCACCGATTTTAAAGGTCTCATCATTTGCTATCGGGAGAACTGCCTGAAGCTCTACATGCCAGAGGTCATTGAGATCCTGTGCAGCTGCAACTGAATATTCATTATCATCCGGGGTGATAGAATCAGAGACCTTATAGGCATCTACATATCCGAGACCCCAGTCTGACGGGAACTTGCCTGCCGTAATGGTAAGGTTGTTGTTCTGTAAACCCATCATTGTGTAGCAAACTGAAAGCTTCTCAAAATCGTATTCGGCTTTCTCTTCAGAATGCAGAGTCAGAACACCTTTTACATCTGCTTTTAAACTATCAATTGAATAGGTTGCTTCTGCATAACCTTCTGCGCTGGCATGATCATTTATCCCGTCAACATCAAAGACTTTTGTTCCCGAAAGGCTGAAGGTAGAGCCGAGGGAATACTCAAAACCATCAGCAAAGACCGGTGTCATAATTGATAGAAGTAAGATAAATACAATAAAGGACTTTTTTATCATGCAAGTTCCTCCTTTGAAAATACTGTGTCAGTTATAGGTATATTGTACTGTGATTCTGTTGCAGTCATACAGTTTGTTTTATTTTTTTTGAAGTTTTCAGATTTAATCATTTAAGCCTTCTTTTTCTGTCAAAACCATGTATCTGATACTTTTATTAATTATGAGTTATTACTGGAAAAATGGGAAGTTTTTTCAGCTATAAACTTCTTTGTGAAGAAATAAGGATAATTATACATTATGCTTTTGAAAAAAAGTTTTTTTCCCATATTATTGAGCCATGAAGAAATTTTTACCCGTTTTGTTTCTTGTAATCCTCGTTCTTGTTTCCTGCTGCCATCCAAAGGCAGTGGAGGAGAAGTGTACAATCTCATTTAAGGTTTCTGAAAACAGAAGCGACCTGGATGTTGAACTTCCGTCTTCTTTTGAAGTAACGGTTCCCTATACTCTGACTGTCCCGGAGGCTCCCGCTCTGAGAGCCGGTAATGCAGCCTTTGTTTCATGGATGATAAACGGCGTGAATGTTGAGAGCGGCAGTACTGTTGAGATTACAGAGGATACTGAGCTGACAGCTCTTTATATTGATATTTACTATTGAGGATTCCATGAAAAAAGCTCTGAGATTTCTTACAGCTTTTACAGTTTTGTTTCTCATTGTCTTTTTATCTTCCTGTGACAACGGAACATCAAGTGCCGTTACAACATACACAGTAACCTTTGATGCTAACGGACACGGTACCGCACCGTCATCTCAGACCGTTGCTGCCGGTTCGCTTGCCTCTGAACCTTCTGATCCGAGTGCAGACTACTATGTATTTGGTGGATGGTACACTGAGGAAATATGCAGGAATCAGTGGGATTTTGATTCTGATACTATTAATTCTTCCTTAACCCTCTATGCATCATGGTCACTTTACAGTACTGAGTCTTACCATATATGTTCAGATGGCACAGAGCAGTCTCATTCATTCTCTGACTACTATGTAATAACCGATCAGACTGAGGGCACCATCTGCAAGGAGTGCACGGTATGCGGTTACAAGGAAGAAGTCTCTACTCTCACCATACCGAGCGGAAAGACACTGTACACTCTGTCAATCTATATTCCGGATACGTACACAGGAGAGACTACCGCAAGCTTCACACTCACAGGTAATGGCACAGCCTCTTATTCCAATGAGGTTTCTTTTTTATCCAGGAGTCTCTATGCTTCTTCTACAAGCAGCAATACAAGTCCTGATACCTGGACAGATGTTTATGCCATTTACACCGGCGGTCAGTATAATGCCAGTAAGTGGTTTGAAATCTCAGGCAGTGACAGCGATGATCTGGTTTTTTACAGAGAAGATTATTCAACTTTTTCCTCCAGTAGCTATTCAACTTTCTGGTCTGATGTAAATTCATATCTGACAAATCTATCAGGTCTTTCCCTTGACACTACGGAAACAAGCCTTACGTCTCTTTTGAAAAGTGAACGGGATTTATTCGGTATTTCACGATGGGATACTGATGGAGACGGAGCCTTCAGAATTATGTTTGAAGATTTTGGTTCAAGTTCTGTCTCTACAAGCAACGGTTTAAGTGGTGTAGCCGGAGCCTATTCTCCATCAAACACATTAACAGACTCAAACGGTAACTACTATTACAACGGTTCTGATGTGTTCTTCTTAAATACCAGACTCTTTTATATTTACTACCAAAGTCTTAGCAGCAGCAATCGTTACAAAGCTGGAAGAGCCATGGTAACAACTCTTGTTCATGAGTACATGCACTACCTTCGTGACTGTGTATACAAAAACTGGGGAAGCTCAACTACAACTGTTTCTTCAGAGGGGCTGTTTGTAGAAGAGGGAATAGCTAACTATGCACCTTTTGCCATACTGAATGAAAACCAGAATTCCCATGTTCTCTCATGGCTTTCTTACATGAACAAAACGCGGCCTGCCATTAATTCTTCGGACACCGGAGCATACTCCAAGACTTCCAGTATGAACTACGGGGGAGGAGCACTGTTCTTTGCCTACATAGCAGATACATACGGGCAGAGCTATGTTAACAATTATGCCAAATCCACCGACAGCAACTTAATTTCCAAAACCAGAACCATTATGGGTACGCCGTTTCTTACTCTTTATGAGGACTTTCTTGTAAGCTTTGTAAACGCAATCGGAAACAGTACAAGTGATTTCTGGTACAATTTTACAGAGCTCGATACTTCTTCCCTGTCTTCTGTTGTTGATACGTGTGGCTTTGATGTTTCAAGTTCTTCCATGAGCTTCAGTACTTCACGGCTTTATGAACTTGGGTTTGTAATTAACAGGTGGGATACCTGCCCGTCCGTCATAAAGTATGGCAGCGAAGTAGACGGAATGGTGACGTACCTGTTCTTCAAATAGTTTTCAGGTCGTGTTGACATAATGGGGTAAATGGGCTAAAGTACGAAAACGCATCGCAGGGTAGAGCAGTTGGCAGCTCATCAGGCTCATAACCTGGGGGTCGTAGGTTCGAGTCCTACCCCTGCTAAAAGCGGTTGAACCGCAGGACAAGGATCAAGTATGAACTTGGTCCTTTTTTCTATATAAGGGTGTTTATGAAAAGGGTACTTTACTACGCAAAAACACAGTGGAAACTCTATGTTGTAACGTTACTGAGTATGATTGTAAGCGTAAGAATGTCTGCTCTGGGACCTGTGTATGTCCAGAAGGTCGTGGATACGTGTATAGTCGGAGGACAGGGGGAGCTTTTCTTTTCCCTGATAATTCCCCTGGTACTTATCTATGTCATGCAGGGTATATTCTCCTACATTCATGAGTTTGCTTCCGACTGTATTTCTGCCGGAACACAGAACAGAATGAGAAAGGATGTTTTCAGATCCATCTTAGGTGAGGACCAGAGCTTCTTCAGGGATAACAACCCCGGTGAGCTGATGAGCCGGACAAAGCAGGATATTGAAAACCTTGGGTTTGTCATGGGCTTTATTTCCATGTTTGCCCTTCAGATTGTTGTTCACGTAGTTTACATAACTTACTCAATGGTAAAGTACAACTTCATGGGAAGTATCCCGACCCTTGTAATTATGCCCATAATCGGTGTACTGGCCATTATCTCCGAACCCAGGGGAGACAAGCTTGCAGGAAAGAGATCAGATGTAATAGCTGACATGAACCAGAGTGCAAGTGAGACACTTTCAGGAATAAGAACAGTTAAAGCCTTTGGCTGTGAAAAACGTGAAGCCGAGCGCTTTGACAAGCAGAACAGACTGTTCAGACACTTTTCCCTGAAACTGGATTTCTTATGGACAGACTGGGGCTCACCCATGAACTCCCTTGCCCGTATCATGATGGTCGGCTCAGTACTCTTTTCCGGTGTTCAGGTAATTAAAGGCAATCTTACACTGGGACAGCTTACAGCCATAACAAACTACACTGCAGAACTTTCCTGGCCCATGATGGAGATAGGCTGGCTTCTTGCAGAAATCTCTACAGCAAGTGCCTCCTTAAGAAAAATATCAGCAATCCTTGACCGCAAAAGTGCCCTTGTTGAGGGCTCTGAGCATATTGATGATGTTTCAGGAGACCTTGAGTTTGACCATGTCTCCTACGAGGTAGAAGGCCACAAGATTCTTGATGATATTACCTTCCATCTCAAGAAGGGTAAGTCTTTAGGAATAATGGGTGCTACCGGAAGCGGAAAGACAACCATTACAAACCTGGCCATGCGCTATATAGATCCGACATCCGGTTCTATTAAGAGTGAGGGTATGGATTTGCGTGATATGGACTTGGACAGTGTCCGCCGAGCCAAGGCTATTGTTACACAGGATATCTTCCTATTCTCTGATTCAATTAAGGCTAATATGGAGAAGGGCCAGAGCGGAAAGCTCACCGAAGCTGACATGATCAGCTCTGCAAAGGCAGCCGATGCAGACTCCTTTATATCCCGTCTTCCTGAAGGCTATGAGACAGTTATAGGAGAGAAGGGCGTAGGACTCTCCGGCGGACAGAAGCAGAGAGTAGCTCTTGCCAGAGCCTTTGCTTCAAACAGACCCCTTCTTATTCTGGATGACGCAACAAGTGCCCTGGACATGGAGACAGAAAAATATGTTCAGAAATCCATCAAGCAGAGAAAGGGTGCAACTCTTATGATTATTGCCCACAGAATCTCTGCAGTGCGTAATGCAGATGAGATTATAGTTCTGGAAGAAGGAAGAATAGCTGAACGCGGGACACACGAACAGCTACTGGCCCTCAAGGGTCTGTACTACCAGACCTTCAGAACCCAGTATCCTGATGAGGAGGTAGTCTGATGGCTGTAAATACCTACAGAAAAGATGAAGAGTCTTTCGGCGGCAGCAAGAAGAACATCCTTCTCAGGGTTCTTAAGTACTACGCTGAATACAAGGCAAAGATTGTTCTTGTTATATTTTTGATTCTGCTCAGTTCTCTGATTATCACGGTTATTCCCAAGTTCTCAGAGTACGCAATTGACGTAAACGTAGCCCAGGGTGACATTCACGGCCTGATTATTACCTGCAGCATATCGGCAGCCCTCAGCCTCCTGCTCTGGCTGGTTATGGTAGTGCGTGAAAGAACTCTTGCAAGAATTACCAACGAGATAGTCTACAAAATCCGCAGGGAAGCCTTTGACCACCTGCAGACACTGAGCCTCTACTACTTTGACAGCCGCCCTACAGGAAAGATCCTTTCCAGACTGATCAATGACGTCTCCTCCCTTAAGGACATGCTTACACGTCTGATAGCGGCAATCATCCCGAACGTAGCTCTGATTGTTCTCATTACCATAGTTCTGTTTGCATCCAATGCACAGCTGGCTCTGTCAGTTCTCATTGTCATTCCTTTCCTGGTTGTCTTTATCTACTTTGTCACAGTCAAAGGCTTTGTAAACTGGGAGAGCTTCAGAAAGAAGAACTCAAACATGAATGCCTACACACATGAGTCCTACACAGGAATTCGTGTTATTCAGGCCTTTGGTGCCGAAAGAGAGGCTACTGAAGAAGCTGACAGGGTAATGGATGACGTAAGAAAAGGCTGGGTCAAGGCCGTAAGAAGGGCTGACCTTTTAAATATTGTTATAGCATGGAGCCAGGGCCTGGGATACTTTGTCCTGTACTTCTTTGCAGTAAAATGGCTGCGTCTCGGTTCTTCCTCTGTCGGTGAACTTGTAGCTTTTGCAACCTACATGACACTTTTCTGGCAGCCGATCAGAAGCCTTGCCGCCATGTACAACCAGCTTACAAACCAGATTACAGGAGCCGGACGTGTGTTTGAGCTTCTGGATACTGAGTCCATCCTCCAGGAGAAGGAGAATGCAGGTGAGCTTGTTGTTTCCGACGGCCGTGTTGAGTTTGACCACATTAACTTTGCCTATCCTGATGAGCCCGGTGTTGAGATTCTTTCCAACCTGAGCTTTGTGGCAGAGCCCGGTCAGATGATAGCCCTTGTAGGACCTACAGGTGCAGGTAAGACCACAATAGTTAACCTTCTGGTCCGTTTCTACGACCCGGTAAAGGGAACTGTCAGAATTGACGGTCAGGATATAAGCTCTGTAACTCTTGCTTCATTAAGGCGCAACATTGGCGTTATGACTCAGGAGCCTTTCCTCTTCAGCGGAACCATCCGTGAGAATCTTACATACGGTAAGACAGATGCCACAGATGAAGAAGTAATATCAGCCTGCCGCCGCCTGGGTCTTGAGGATTTTATTCTCATGCAGAACGGCGGTCTGGATGCTGTTGTATCCCAGGATACAATGAGCCAGGGCCAGAAGCAGCTTATTGCCTTAGCCCGTACCCTCATTGCAGACCCGAAGGTTCTTCTTCTGGACGAGGCTACATCTGCAATTGATACCCGCACGGAACAGCTGGTTCAGGCAGGCATGTCCATCCTCATGAAGGGCAGGACAAGCTTTGTTGTAGCTCACAGGCTTTCTACCATTGTAAACGCTGACCGCATTATGGTTATAAGCAACAAGGGTATAGCCGAAGAGGGCACACACAGGGAACTTCTGAAGAAGAACGGCCTGTATGCAGATCTGTATAATTCTCAGTTTGAAGAATTGTCTTAATATTTCTCCCGTTAACATTAACTATAGGTACATTTAAAGGCTTTTAATCCATGGTTAATCCGTGTGGTTCGAAAGAATTTCTGGTTAGGATTAACCACCAGTAAAAAATGGTTAAAAGTTGCCATTTTCAGCGTCTTCCAGGTGCCATATATTTCAGGTGTGTTCAGGAAAAGAGGGACACAAGACTTTATATGGCAGGAGGATGCTATCATGTTTTTCAGAGAAAGAAGGAAGTTTTCACCGTTATTCAGGCTTTTATTTTCACAGACGTTTTGCGATCTTCTGCATGACATGGAAGAGGAAGGCTGAGTAAATGACTCTGAGAGTAATTGGCGACTCCATCCTTAAAGGCATACAGCCAAACATGGAGTCCGGTCGTTATGAGACGGTCAATAATATTGACTTTGAAGGTGCAACCGGCATGACAGTTGAGAACTTCAGCAAGTTCGGTTGCACCGTTTCCAAAGGTTTTGATTTTGCAAAGAGGCTCTTTGAAAAGAGCCCCAAATGCACATACGTCCTCATGGACTTTGGTGGCAATGACAGTGACTATGACTGGGCGTCTATCGCTTCAGATCCGTACAGTGAGAAGGGCACTTACAATCCTAAGACAGAGCCCGGTCTTTTCTTAAGCACATACAGTTCACTTGTAGATTATGTTAAGAGTTTTGGCTGTGAGCCGATACTTATGACACTGCCGCCGATTGTCCCCAAAAGATATTTGAAGTGGACATGCGAAAAGCAGGATCTTGAGTATGAAAATATCCTGACCTGGCTTGACCAGGATCTTGGAAGAGTAAGCAGGACACAGAAGGCTTACTCAGATATAGCATCAGCTCTGGCAGCATTTAAGAACATAAAATGCATAGATATAAACGGGGCATTTAACATGACCGGGACTTCTGAGTCCTACATGAGTGTTGACGGCATTCATCCGAATGACGCAGGACAAAAACTGATTCATACCTGTATAAGGCAGACATTCAGTACCATAAGCGCATAATTTGCGCTATACTCTTCCCATGCAGGAAAAAGATGCACTGAGAAGAAAGCTTAAAGCAGAAAAGATTACAGGACGCATCTGGAAGCAAACTCCGGATGCTCCTTTTTTTGATAAGATGGACTTTGATGTCCTTCTGTCCTTTATTCCTCTTGAAGGTGAGGTGGATGTCACCCCTCTGATCAACAGAGCTCTTGAGCACTCCCTCTGTGTAGCTGTTCCCACTACTGACTATCTGCACTTTGCCTGTCTTGAAAAGGGCTGGGAAAAATCAAAAATACAGCTTTCAAACGGTACCCGGTCTTATGACGGGAAACTCCTTGATATCCGCACTCTTGAAGATAAGAAGACTGTGATTCTGGTTCCGGCCTTAGCCTGTACTGAGTCAGGTCTGCGTCTTGGCCGCGGCGGTGGTTTCTACGACAGAATACTCTCAGTTCTTTGTGAATTTCCCTCAGTTAAAAGTATCTGCATGGTGCCCAAGGAGAGAATCTTTGAGGTCCTTCCTGTTGAGGAACATGATATGAGGGTTTCCCAGGTTATAGGATTTTAAAAAAAATAGAGCCGCGTTTCCGCAGCTCCATATCTCTCAGCTCTTGCCGTATATGTGACGCATCTCTTCAAAGATGTGTTCAATATTTTTCTTACATTTTCCACAGCCTGTACCGTAACCTGTGAGAGCCTGAAGCTCTTCAAGTGTTGTGGCCTTGTCTGTCTTAACCAGCTCTTCAATCTGGTGGTCCGTAACGTTACGGCACTCACAGACAATCTTTGCTGTAGCATTCTTGTACGGGTTGGGAAGATTATTCTTCTCAAGGTAGTTGTCTATTGCAGCTCTCAAAGCCTTGTCTCCGAGAACTGAACAGTGAAACTTGTGCTCCGGAAGTCCGCCAAGAGCATCTGTGATCATGGACGGGGTGATGTTGTAGGCTTCCTTCAGTGTCATGCCCTTAACCATCTCACTCATCATGCTTGTAGATGCAATTGCACTTGCACATCCGTATGTAAGCCATCTGATATCTACAATCTTGTCGTTAAATACCTTGATTCCGACTCTCATCTGGTCTCCGCAGGCAAGAGAGCCTACTTCACCGAATGCATCCGGTTCCCAGTCTTCATTCTTTTCCCAGATGTTTCTGGGGTTCATGAAGTGGTCTTTAACTACGTCTGTATAAACCCAATCAGCCATAAAACTGCTGCTCATTTAATACCTTCTTTTCAACACCTTATCTGGTGGATATTTCTCTGAGCCTCTTAATGATAGGAGGCAGGACCTCAATTACATAATCAACTTCTTCATCTGTGTTGTAACGGCCCAGACTGAATCTGATTGATCCATGGGCAAGTTCAACATCCAGACCACATGCAAGCAGAACGTAGCTTGGCTCCAGGGAACCTGTAGCACAGGCAGAACCTGTTGAAACTGCAATTCCGTACATGTCAAGCATGAGGAGAATAGACTCACCTTCGGCACATGGGAATGAAATATCAAGTGTGCCCGGCAGGCAATGCTCCTGACAACCATTTACAACAACATCAGGTACATTTGCAACTATTCCCTTTCTCAGGCGTTCGCGCATTTCCCAGAGTCTGTCGTGTTCTTCCTTAAGTCCTTCCTTTGCAAGCTTTGCTGCAAGTCCGAGACCGTAGATTGAAACAGTGTTATAGGTTCCGGCTCTTCTTCCATGCTCCTGTTCTCCGCCGTGAATGTACGGCATGAACGGGGCAGTGCTGCGGGTGAAGAGAACGCCGACTCCCTTAGGTCCGTAGAACTTGTGGCCGCTCATTGAGATATAGTCAACTGCCCACTTCTTTGCTGAAACCTCAATCTTACCGATAGCCTGTGTGGCATCTGTATGCATGAGGGCTCCATATTTGTGAGCCAGTTCAGTAATCTTCTCAATATCCTGGATTGTGCCTGTCTCGTTGTTTCCTGTCATGACAGAAACGAGAACAACATCAGAACCCATGAGCTTTTCAAGTTCATCCATCTTAACTCTGCCTTCGGTGTCTACCGGAGCCAGATCAACCGTAATTCCATGGTTCTTCAGGTACTTTACGGTTTCGATGATTGACGGATGTTCAATTGTGGTTGTTATGATTCTTGAACCCTTCTTTTTTTCAATCAGGGCTCTTGCAATTGAGAATACTGTATTATTTGCTTCTGAGGCTCCGCTTGTGAATGTAATCTCTGAAGGGCTGCAATCAAGAAGGTCTGCAACATTCTTTCTTGCGTCCTCTACAAGACTGTTCGCAACTCTGCCGAAGGCATGCATGCTTGAGGCATTTCCGTATACGGAACCCTCAACCTCAGCCATTGCTTTTACAACCTCGGGGGCTATCCTTGTGGTTGCATTATTATCCATATATATAAGTTTATTACTCATCAATTGCAAAGCTACTGAATAAGATTGAGGGTGTCAAGTTTTTTGAGAATTTTCGGTTAGTTTTGTGCAACTAATTACAGATTCAGCAGTACAAGATCAGCACTTGTGCTACTCTGCAC
>JAILPZ010000054.1 GCA_024699225.1 Sphaerochaetaceae bacterium | reverse complement strand
AGCCTCGAGCATGGCAATAGCTGCCTTTCTGCCCTTCTTGGGATCTGCATCGTTAATATCTACAACCTTCTTGGTTGTCGGCTCAAGCTTAAGCTGTTCAGCAGCTGCCTTGACAACTTCAGGATCCGGAGCAACCGGAGTCTTTCCGAAGTAGCCGAGAACCATCTTGCCGTAACCTTCAGCAATCTTCTTCCAAGGTCCGAACATAACGTTGTTGAAAGCCTGCTGGAAGTAGAACTGGGATACCGGAGTAACGGAAGTTCCGAAACCACCCTTTGCAACTGTCTCACCCATAGCTTCGACAATCTCAGGATACTTATCCATAAGGTTGTTGTCTCTGAGCATCTGTGTGTTTGCTGTAAGAGCTCCACCCGGAAGCGGGAAGAACGGAATGTTGGGGTTAACTGTTGTTGCCTCCGGTGGCAGGAAGTAATCCTTCATGCACTCCTGGAAAACAGTCTCTGCCTTCTGGATTTCGTGAATATCAATTCCGAGATCATACTCAGTTCCTCTGAGTGCGTGCCACATTGTAACAATATCAGGCTGGCATGTACCGCCGGAAACGGGCTGCATTGAAAGGTCGAGCTGGTTTGCACCTGCATCAAGAGCACTTCTGTACTGCTGTACACAGCATCCTGCTGTATCATGGCTGTGCATTACAATTGTAACGTCCTTACCGACAAGCTTTCTTGCTCTCTTGATTGTCTCGTAGACAACAGCCGGAGTTGATGTACCGGAAGCATCCTTGAAACAGATACTGTCAAACGGAATTCCTGCATCCAGGATACCGCGGAGAACTCCCTCGTAGAAATCAGGGTCATGAGCGCCTGTTACCTTTGGGGGAAGGCTCATCATTGTAACAGTAACTTCGTGCTTAAGACCTGCGTCATGAATTGCCTTACCGCTGTCGATAAGATTGTTAACGTCGTTAAGAGCATCAAAGTTTCTGATTGTTGTCATACCATGCTTTTTGAACATATCTGCATGGAGTTTGATAATGTCTCTTGGCTGAGAATCAAGACCTACAACGTTTACACCTCTTGAAAGTGTCTGAAGGTTTGCATCCGGTCCTGCTACTCTTCTGAACTCATCCATCATCTCGAAAGCATCTTCATTGCTGTAGAAGTAAAGGCTCTGGAATCTTGCTCCGCCACCTGCTTCGAAATGAGTGATTCCTGCCTTTCTTGCTGCGTCAACAGCCGGCATGAAATCCTTTGTAAAAACTCTTGCACCATAGACTGACTGGAAGCCGTCTCTGAATGCTGTACACATGAATTTGATCTTCTTGGTCATTTAACTAACTCCTCCGTCACTCTCTTGACTTGACCACCGCGGCTGCAATTACTGCCGCAATTTCTGCATCTGCACCGGAAATCTGAACCGGAGCAGTTTCTGCAACTGGTGCAGCTTTCTGTGGCTTCCTTGCCTCAATCTTTCCAACAAGCTTGGAAATTCCCTTTGTTGTAAAAACAAGGATGGTAAGGAACAGAAATACGATAGCCATGCCCAGAAGCATCAGGATTACGCCATTTGCCAACTGTTGCTGTAAAACATCAGTAGGTAACTGCGAAACTAGAAACATATTCACACTCCTGCTTAATATCCGCCTGCCGCATCTGTCGGTTTTAGGGCGGAAAATTCTAGTATCATCTTACTGAGAATACCCTTGCTTGTCCAACGCTTTCTATATATCTTTATTCTCGTTGTCAGATAAAAGATATATAATATGTGTCTGTTTAGTGTCTAATTCAAATCAGAGGGGTATATAAATGGCAGATAATACAGATAACCAGAGCGTACGCATCTGTGAGCGCATGGATAAAATAGGCCGCAAGATTCTTATTATGAGCGGAAAAGGCGGAGTTGGAAAAACAACAACTACCGTAAACCTTGCAAATGCACTGCTCGCCCAGGGTCACACGGTCGGAGTACTGGATACAGATATTCACGGACCGAACGTTGCAAAGATGTTCGGAGTTGAGGGAGGCCTCCTTCTTGACAGTGTCGACGGTGTTTCAATTGAACCCGTCTCACCGCGACCGGGTCTTAAGATTGTAAGTTTAAGTTTTGCCATGGAAAATCCGGATCAGGCAGTAATCTTCCGCGGTCCCATGAAGATGAGCGTAATTAAGCAGTTTCTTGCAGATGTAAACTGGGGAACCCTGGACTACCTTCTTATTGACTCCCCTCCGGGAACAGGTGACGAGCAGTTAACTGTTGCCCAGACCATACCCGCCATGACAGGAGCCATTCTGGTCACTACGCCTCAGCAGGTTGCAATTCTGGATGCAAGAAAGAGCATAGATTTTGCACGCCAGCTGAATCTGCCAATTATTGGTCTTATTGAGAACATGAGTTACATGCTCTGCCCGCACTGCGGCGAGAAGCTCTATGTATTCGGAAAGGACGGAGGAAAGAACCTCTGCCTTGAAGAGACTGTCCCGTTCCTCGGCGCAGTCCCAATGGAAATGAATTTACAGCAGACAGAAGACGAAGGCGGAAACTGGATTGAAAACTCAGCCTCTTCCACTTCAGCAAAGGAGTTTTTGGACATAGCTTCTTACATTCATATGTCAACAAAGCCTTCCTGCAGTGCAGACATAGGTTATGTTCCGCTAAATGAAAGCTGCAGCCCGTCTTCATGCGCAAGCTGTTCACTCGACTGTCCGTCAAAGAAGGAAGAAAAATGAAATACGTTGATGAGCATTCATTTGACACATTAGAAACTGCAGAGCCCTCTTCTGCCCTCATGTGGGAATCCTGCGAGAGGAAAAACCTTCAGAAGACTCCCATTTTTGACTTAAATCAGATTCACAGAAAAAGTCAGGATGGCCGTGAGGGCAATTTTGTAGAAATTTCAAGTCCCCAGTGGGTAAATATAGTTCCTGTCTTTAAAGGCACAGACGGGATTGAACGCTTTGTTATGGTCCGTCAGTACAGACACGGCAGTGAATCCGTTACCATTGAGTTTCCGGCAGGCCTTGTAGACGAAGGAGAAGATCCCGCCCAGGCTGCACTTCGCGAGATGGAAGAAGAAACCGGTATTCGTGTTCACAAGCTTAAGGAGATAGGATGCGTTAACCCGAACAGTGCATACATCTCAACACGCGGACACTTCTACCTGGCTGAGGAGCTTGAAGAGCTAGGAACCAGGCACTTTGATGCAAATGAGCAGATAGATACTGTAACCGTTGAGGTCTCTGAGGTGTTAAAGGCTTTAGGAACCGGTGAATATGACAACGGAGTCATGTGCATGTCAGCCTTCTTCTACATGAGAGACCAGAAGAAGGGTTTTGACTCCTGACTGGAGGCTTTATGACTAAGAAAATTTCTTTTGTTTTGCTTTTTGTTCTTCTTTTATATGTATCCTGTGCAACTGCTGTTAATGACTCTTCCTCCTGCAGCGTAGAGGTTTCCGGAACAGGGACTGTTTATTTGAAAGCGGATGTTGTTTCCTTCCGTGTAGAAGTTTCCGAAACAGCTGCCAGCACAGCTTTGGCCCAGCAGGAAACAAACAAAAAGATTTCTTCTGTTCTCTCTGTTTTACGTTCATTCGGAATTAGTGATGAGGATATTGCAACAACAGGTCTGTCCTTTTACACAGACTATTGGTGGGATAACGGGAAGCAGATTAAAAACGGCGAGACAGTTTCTCAGAGCGTTGTAGTAAAGATGAGAAATCTCTCTGCTTTTCCTTCTCTTGTAGACACCCTGGGTTCTTCCGTTTCAGGAATTACTTTCTCAAGTGTTAATTTTGATGTTGAAGATAAGAGCTCAGCTACTGAAGAAGCTCGTAAGCTGGCCTATGAAGATGCTCTTTCAAAGGCTCAGGCCTACGCTTCTTATTCAGACATGAAGCTGGGAAATCCTGTTTCAATTAGTGAAGGCTATTCTTCCGTTGGCAGGGCTGTGAATCTTGATTACAAGGTTATGGCTTCTGCAGCAGTTGAAGAAGCTGCTTACGGCACAGAAACTCCATCGGGCCTGTTAAGTGTGTCCGTTAATGTTTCGGCTGTGTTTGAGTTGTATTGAGTTCCTGGAGGCGTTCCTGCGCCTCCTTTTTTGCGTTCTCGAATTCTCTTGTGTATTTAAAGTTTTCCGGTGCTACTGATTGCCAGTCACCCTGCTTTGCCATCTCTACTATCAGGCGCTTGTCCAGAATGTTGGCAGCAGGAACGTTTTGCTTTCTTGCTATCTCGTCACGGGCTATGAAGAAGTACTTTATGTAAACTTTTTCCTTCATTGAGAGCATCTTGTAGTTACAGATTTTCTCCCACCCCGGTTTATCCTTGTGCTTGGGCTGGGCACATTTTTTCATCTCGTTTCTGACCTGGGCCTTCATCTGTGGATTTTTTGTTGTTAGTTCTTCTTCAAGAGAGGCTTTCAGATCATAAAGGTATTTAACATCATCCAGAGCATACTGAATCTGAGCTTCCGGAATGGGGCGCCTCATCCAGTTTGCCCTCTGAAACTTATGCTTGCTGCCACTTCCGTCTGAAGGAATGTGGAGGTTTCTTTCTATAAGGCCAGTAAGGTTTCCGGCAAAGCCCAGAGCTTTTGCTGCCACACGCAGGTCGTAGACGTTCTTCATGTGGATTCCAAGAACCTTTCTCACTATGGCTGCGTCCGAAGAGCAGTCAAACATAATCTTCTCTTCATCTCCTTCAAGGAAGATTTTGAGCAGAGCCTTGCCCTCTTCTGTTTTTTGAAGGGAAAGGGCATCTATGAGGTAGTAGTTTTCTTTGTCAAAAAGCTGAATGGTGCACAGATGCTCACCATAGACATGAAGATTGGACTCTTCCTCAAAGTCCATAGAAAGAGAAGTAATATTGTTGTCTTTAAAATGTTCGAGAAGGCTCTTAAAGTCTTCTGGTTTTTCCACCAGAGTATAAATCAAATGCGAACCACCAGTTCTTTATTGAAGTTCATCTGTTTGTACTCAACTCCGGCCTTGTCAAACATCATCTTACTGGCCTTAACGCCGTCTGTAGCAGCGTACTTGTCGTCTCTGTAGATAACTTTCTTTATTCCGCTCTGGATGATTGCCTTTGCACACTCGTTGCACGGGAAAAGATCCACATACAGGGTACAGCCTGTGAGGTCTCTTGATATGCTGTTTAAGATAGCGTTAAGTTCAGCATGACAGACAAAGGCATACTTTGTATCCAGTGTCCCGCCTTCTCTCTCCCATGGAAGGTCGTCATCACTGCAGCCCTGCGGGAAACCGTTGTAACCTGTTCCCACAATCTTGTGATCCTTGTTGACTATACAGGCACCGACCTGTGTGTTCGGATCCTTACTTCTTCTTGATGAAAGATAGGCTACTCCCATGAAGTACTCGTCCCAGGAAATATAGTCGCTTCTTTTCGGCATATCGTCCTCCGCTTTCTATATGGTATATTCGCTTTTAAAGTAAGTCAAACTATGAGTTATTAATAATATAACAAAGAGAATTTATTAGATTAAGAAGAATTTTTACTTGCACACGGCAAAAAAATCGCCAAATTAAAAAATTATAATATTATCAGGATTGCAATTTATTCTTCAACTAATTCAATAAGCCCCATTTGGCTATGAAAGAGAAAAACAACTCTTTTACCTTCTATTGCTGGAGCCTCGTGAGGTTCTTCCCAAATAACAAATCTCATGTTACACAAGTCTGTTATAGCGTCATCAATGTTATTAACGCAATAGCAAATATGATATGGAGAGACTCCTACCCTTTTCTTCAGATTTCTTAGAATAGAATTGTCACCTACCGGAGAAACAAGTTCTATACTGCATCCTTTCTTACGAAGAAAACAGATATTTACGCCTCTAAAAGAATCAAAAATAACATTTTTTTCTATTTCATACCCTAAAGCTAAAAATGTAGCCTTGCTTTTATCTATATCTTTAACAAGGTATCCTATGTGATGTATTTGATAATCTTCTACCCCATCAAATTGTCTCCAATATTATATTTGCCATATCTCCTACATTTTTCATATTTGTAACATCCTTCATTGCAAAACGAATATTAAAACAATCCTCAATTTCAGAAATAAGCGTAATATGCATAAGGCTATCCCACCCTTCGATGTCTTTAGCAGTTGTAGAGTCATTAACAATGATACTCTCATCATCAAATACATCCCGAAAAATTTCGTTCAACTTATTAAATACTTCATCTTTAGTCATGTTCATTCTCCTTGTTGATTTACTATTATTGGTGTTTCTTTATATTCGTAATCTTTTGTTATCAATTCCCATTTCGTATTTCCATCAATATCCTCATAAACCTTTTTGAACCCATGTAAATAATAAAAATCTCTTACCATCGAGTTTTTTTTTGTTGGATAATAAAAACCATTAATTTTTTTTACTTTACGTCTATTACAAATTGTTACAAATTCATTCATCATGGCAAACTCTAAACATCTTTTTAGGACACGGCAACTCATAATCCATAAATCAATATTTACATCTTCTCCTATTTGATGCCCTATAACAACAGAAGTCAAACCATTGTCCCCAAATCGATCCTCAAGTCGTCCACAAATGTCAATATACTGCGAATTTAAAGAAATTTTCTCAATTTCATTCTGTGTATATCGCCGTGTGGTAAGATTAAACTGATTGCTTTTGTTACTCAATTGCGATATTCGTGCCATGAGGCTTGGTTCAAAAGGACCAATTGTTGCTTTCATATTAAGATTGAGCAAATAATCACTATAATTATTAAACTTTAATTTGATTTGCTCTCGCTCTACATTTTCCCTATACATCTGATTTCTATTTATATCATCAGAAGAAATAATTGTTGATTCAAAATAGCCGGCATGATCAATTACTCTAATATAGTCCTGTACAGAACCAAGCTCTGGAGCACAAACCCCTGGTATTTGTTCATTTATAATAAGACGTTCTGCAGGATTGTCATCAATAAAAACAAGACTCTCAGGGAGAAGAGAAAGTAAATTTGAAATCTCTATGAAGTTTTTGTCCTTTTGCTCCCAATTTGCTTTTATAATTATGAAATCATTGGGTTTTAGTATTCCATCCGGATGATTTAACCCTGCCACCGCATTCTCATAATCATTTTTTGAATCAATGTTAAGAACAACCCCAAGATTTTTGTGTTCTTTAATATATTCCTGAAATTCAAGAAAAGCCTGCCCAATAGGTTCTTCTAAACCAATTTCAATGTTATCCACTCCATCATCGCCAACAACTCCTCCCCACAATGTGTTGTCCAAATCTAATACGAAGCCCTTTTTGTTCTTTCCAAAAACAGACTTTATAATATTGGCCACGTTGAATGATAATACTGGTATGGCTTCAAGACTAAGTGCATATTTATACATGTACCAGTATTCCATATCATGCCAATAAGATAATCCAAAATCTGCAGAAATATAATCAACATCGCAAATGTAAAAATCATCGTGAGTCTGAGCATACTCAGCAAACTTCTGATTAAGACAATTTATAAAATGCGTTTTTCCATGCTTGTCATATCCATCTCTATTACCTAAAAGTCTATAATGAATCTTCTCAAAATTGTTTTGAATAATTGGACATTTGAATGTTTTTGAAAGGCTACCCCATATAGTCTTGTACTTCTCGTACTCTGAGTTTAGTAAATATTCTACAGATTCCAATGAATCTGTAAGCGAAGGGTATCTTGTTATATTCCTATTTGTTGTAAAAATATAGATGCAGTCTGGTTTGAAGTCAACTAACTCCTTAGTAGGAAACAAAGCCTCTTGATAATATTGATTGTAATCAGACTCGTAAAAAATAGGCTCAATCCCATAATTCAAGAGAAAAAGCTCTAGACATAACTTTATATCGTTTGTTGTTGATCCACCTAAAATAGCAACATTTTTTTTTACTCGAAGCAATCCATCAGACTTAAGCATTCTCAGCATTTTTATTTTTTTTCTAATAATTAGTTTACTATCAAATGGGTATTCTAATTCACGCATCATGAAAAACTATTGCTCCTCTTTATTCATATTTTTTTCTTTTTGTTCTAAAATCCATTTTTTTACATTATACTCTTCTTCCTTAAATTCTTCATACTCAAGAAACCACGTAGAATATTGCTTATCATCCCTATGATCTGGGATAGAATAATTATCATTAATATAATTGGATAAAAAATCTGTGTACTTTTCTGCGCCAAATACATTTACATGTCCTATATTGTAAAAATCATTTGAAAAATCAATATTCATTTCATCATAGCTTAAATTAGTATTTAGAAAGGAAAATCCATACTGACCAGCCAATATCTCAATGGCATTAAGGATTTTGAAGTCATCCTTTGTTATTGCATACGGAGAAACAGTAATTAAAACCTCAAAATCTTGGTTTCTACAATAATCAAACAATTCAATTAAGCAATTTAAGTGTTTTTCCGATAAGGTAGCACATTCCTCCGTTAAAAATAATTCGGGCCTTTCTATCGGTGAATAGCTGTAAATGAATTTCCATCCTTTATATTTTGAATACGGTGAGTTAAACATGTTTTCCCAATGGTCTCTATCAAGAATAGAACTATACTGTGTGTGATATTTAAAGAGGTCAAGATAATAATATATTGGACTTGCTTCAACACCATTTCTTTTAATATAACTATGAATGAAAAAGGTTCTATTGATTGAATAACTCATAGCATCAGAGCCATTCCTAAAGCCTCCCTCTGAAGTTCCACATGCTAAAAGAGATCGTCCTTCAATTATCACAAGTTTGGGGGCGTGGTATTTCTGTGCTTCTTTAATGTAGTACAACATATGATCTGCAGGAGCAGAATTTGTAGCCATATCAAAGGAGGTAATCCCATAATCATTAAAAGCCTTGAGTGGTTGCCAGTATACAAACGTATTGCTACCACCAACATATATAACGTCTAGTGGTTTTTCGTTTTTTATTCCCGCAATATGCTCCCAATCATATCCATGTTGCCTTAGAATGTACGATAATATAATAAATAAAACTATAAATACAGCTATAAAACAAATCGTTCTAACTATGTTGCCGATAATGCTTCGTTTCATCAAAACCCTCTATATACAAATTCAGACGCATTATATCCTGGCCCATATACTCCAAAAAGAATAATCGAGAAAACTAACCCCAGAAAAACAGTCCAGCGGAAAACCAATATTTGCTTAGAGAGCCATATTCTTACATCTCCCTTTATCTCTGTAAATAAGGACACACACAACAAAAGAAAGCACGAGGCAAAAACAATCAAAATATCTCCTTTGCTTCCCAACAATTTCCAATAATAAACCGTCGCACTGGGGTTTAGATTTGATACCCCCTGCTTTATTATCACTAGGGCTGTTTTAAAACTATCTGCTCTAAAAAAAATATTGCCAATAGCAACTAATACAAATGTTTTTATGATTTTTAGTAGTCTCCAGCTAAAAACCATAGGGTCAATATGAATGGCCACTAAAAAAGCGTTAACCTTTGGCTGTATCATTTGTTCTGCCACAATAACTGTCCAAAACCAAATCCCCATTCCTATTACATATTTCCAAGCACCACCATGCCAAATCCCAATAAGAAGCCAAACACATAGCATTCCTACATACGACGATATTTTACGAGAAGCCTTTTTCCCAAAAGCGATTTTAGCTTTTTTAGAAATATAATTGAGTAAACGAGACCTCTGTATAGGAAAGAGAACGTAGTCTTTAAGAAATAACCCAAGAGAAATATGCCATCTCTGCCAATATTCCTGTACACTTAAAGAGAAAAAAGGAGTCCTGAAATTTTCTGGAAGGTGAATCCCATAACATTCACCTATACCTATGACTATATCCATTAAGCCAGAAAAATCGGCATATAGTTGAATCATAAAAGTGAATGCAGCCAGCCAAATATATAAACCATTATAATATGTAGAATTATTAAAAACTAAATCAACGGAGTTTTCTAGTCGTGCCGCAATTACCAACTTTTTGAACAATCCCCACAATACTCTTTGCAAACCAAAGCAAAACTCTTTGTAGTCAAAATGATGCGCTACAAAATATTGATTCTCAACTTGTTCGTAACGAATAAAAGGCCCTGACATAATATGAATATAGTTTCCTGCAAGTAATGCTGTTTTTATAAAGCTACTTTGCGGAGTAGTTTTCCCCCATTTCACATCACACAAATAACCGACAAGAATTAATGTATAAAAACTAACACCTACAGGAGCAGAGAATTCAAAGACACTCATTTCCAAACTATAATCAACGCCAAAGAACCCAATAACCATAAGGGTGTTCATAATAAAAAAACGAGAATATTTGAAAAGAGCCAACACCAATATATTGAATATTATCCCAAAAGTAAAATCCTTGTTAGAAGCTTCTCCTATTCTATTTTTCAAACCTACTTTACATGCACAACGATGTGTAACAAGAACTTGTAAGAAAAAAAATATCTGACAATACCAAGTATTGTTGATTAAAATGAAATACAAGCTAGTACAAGGTAAAACAGCCCATTGAAGTTTCTTAGGACCGCAATAATAAAAAACAAGAGATAATAAAACTAGGGAAAAAAACTTAATTGAAAGAACAGCCATAAATTTTTTATCTTAAACATAACATTCTAGAGAGCACTTTTCAATAATCCTCCGTGTTATTTCTTATGTTATCTTTATTTACCCTTACTAGTCAAAGACTCTGAGTCTTTTTCAGACAGGAACTTTTATTACAACCTTTTTTACGAAAACAGATCCTTTTACGTTGCATCTGGGCTTGTGAGCATCTTCCGGAGCCAGGACTATAAAATCTCCTGTTTCAAGGAGAACCATGCCGCAGTTCTCAGGATCTTTGTAAAATGCAATATCTGCTTCCTTGCTGTATGGAACCGTTACTTCCGTACAAAGGCTTCTGTCACAGACTCCGCAGTATTCCTCACCTTCAATTACGTACTGTATGTCAAAGAATCTCTCGTGAGTTTCAAACTTGTTTTCCTTATAGTCTGAAGTGTTGTAGTGCTGAATACTTGCCCTGACTCCCAGGCCAAGCTCAATCCATCCCTGGGGCAGATTAGCAAGATCTTTCCTTTTCAGAAACTCAAATCCAATTCTGAATTTCTCTTCACTTAAGTCATACTTATACTCATATCCGCTTTTGCAACTGAACATGTGTTCCTCCTGTCAATAAAATCATTATCAAATATAAAAAGAGTAAAAACAACAGTCTTGCTAAACAAAAGGAACTGGTCTGCCATGTAAACAAAATCTCTTTTGTTAGAGCAAATCCAACAAGGGTTGGATTATTAATTCGTTGCTCCTTACTTTTGTTTGTTTCTGCGCTAATATTATTTTGCAATATCACAACTATTTAACGAAATAATATCCTTCAAGTCTTGTCTTATCATGCTTACAATATCCAACTTAGTTGCCAGGACACAAAACCGACAAATGATTTGCTCTTTTCTTTCTTTATTTAATTCTCATATATTGCGTTTGAGCACACATGGAAAGAAAAAGAGGACATATAAGGAAAAGCCTGTGCGGTCTTTTGTTGCAGTGTTTATAACCTATTTTCATAATCTTATAATTATTTCTGATTATGCAGATAACATCCTATGTGTTCGGACTCTAACTTCCTCTGTGCTCCTTATGGCATATGGAATTTTAAAGTAAGTCAAGCTTTTGTGTATTTTATTCTAAACTTGACAATACAACTTTCTTAAATATATAAAACTAAGCATAAGAGTAATACTAGAAGGTAATTCTTTGAAAGATTTAATATCGGTAATAGTTCCAATCTATAAAGTCGAAAAATATCTCTCCAAATGTATTGATAGTATCCTAAATCAAACATATGCAAATCTTGAAATAATTCTTGTAGATGACGGATCTCCTGACAATTGCGGAAAGATCTGTGATGATTACGCAGTTCAAGACAATAGAATTAAAGTAATCCACCAGAAAAATGGTGGTGTTTCAAAAGCAAGAAACAATGGTGTAAAAGCATCCACAGGAAGCTTCATTTCCTTTGTTGACAGTGACGATTGGATAGAGAATGACTATATAGAAAGTCTATATTTAAAAATAAATAAAGACGATGTTGACTTAGCCATATGTGGATATAAAAGTATAAATGCAAAACAGAACAATAATATTAAAATTGCTCATAGACAGGACGCAAGGTTCTCCAATATTCAAGTTTTAAAAGCAGATAGTAAAAACACCACGTATGGGCATATAGCAACCTGGGCCAAGATGTATAGGAGGCGCTTGTTTGATTATGTTGCTTTTCCGGATGGAAAAATATGTGAAGATTTATTTACCTACTACAAATTCATATATTACAGCCGAGAAATAGAAATTATAAATAAGCCCCTTTATAACTATATGGCTTTCAGAGATGGGAGTATCATGACTGTAAAATATAATTTATCCATGTTGGATGAAATAGAAGCTCAATATGGTCAAATACTATTCTATCAGTCAAAAGAGGAATTAACTGATTGTATTTCTGGAGTAATCCCGAGGTTTTTCTATAACTATGCAAAAGGTATGCACTGCTTTAAACCTCAGACAAAAAACGAAAAAATACGTGTTGAAGAAATCAGGGATATGGCAAAAACCATTCTGATTGAACACTCTAAGAATATTGGATTTCTGGAACGATTAGCTTTTTATACTCCTAATTTGTATATGTTTTTGAAATCTGTCTTTCCTAAAGAAGACTCTAAAATCTTATATCCTGTTGTTAGAAAAATTTTTCGTCACAACAAATAGAAAAACCGGACCACTTTTATGTAATCCGGTTTTATTATGCCTTTATCTGCGTTTATCTTACTTTGCAGCCTTAAGCTTTGCCTCGAGAGTATCGAGAAGCTCTGAAAGCTCCTTTGGAAGATGATCGCCGAACTGCGGATAGTAGTTCTTGCGAATGTCATCACATTCCTTGAGCCAGCCGTCAACATCAACGCTGAGAAGCTCCTTCATGTCTGCTTCTGTAACGCCTTCAGGGCGGTCAATTGCATCAACTGTCGGCATAATTCCAATCGGTGTGTCGACTGTCTTTGCTGTTCCTTCGCAGCACTCAAAAATCCACTTCAGGACACGGCTGTTATCGCCGTAACCCGGCCAGAGCCACTTGCCGTCAGCTGTCTTTCTGAACCAGTTGACGTAGAAAATCTTCGGAAGAAGACTCTGATCCTTTGCTGCCTTACCAACATCAAGCCAGTGCTGGAAGTAGTCACCTGCGTTGTAACCGATAAACGGCTTCATAGCCATCGGGTCACGTCTTATGCCGCTTGCAACGTCCAGTGTAGCTGCGGTGACTTCAGAACCGACAATTGAACCGAGGAATGTACCATGGGTCCAGTTTCTTGCCATATGAACCAAAGGAATAGTAGAAGGTCTTCTACCACCAAAGAGGATAGCTGATACAGGAACTCCCTTCGGATCATCCCACTCTTTTGCAAGAGTCGGACACTGAACTGCAGGAGCTGTGAATCTTGAGTTCGGATGAGCAGCCGGAGCCTGTTCCTTGTTGCCCTTGTCCTGGACCCACTTGTTTCCATGCCAGTCTGTAAGAGGACCCGGTGCGTCGTATCCAATTCCTTCCCACCATACGTCTCCGTCTTCTGTAAGACCAACGTTTGTGAAGATTGTGTTCTTTGAAGCTGCAGCAAGAGCGTTGTAGTTGCTCTGAGCAGAAGTTCCCGGTGCAACACCGAAGAAGCCTGTCTCAACAGCCATGGCGTAGATTCTGCCATCCTTGCCGTATCTGAGCCATGCAATATCGTCAGAAAGTGTTTCAACCTTCCAATCCTTGATTGTCGGGATAAGCATAGCCAGGTTTGTCTTTCCACATGCACTTGGGAAAGCAGCAGTAATGTAGCGGACCTTTCCTTCCGGATTTGTCAGCTTGAGAATGAGCATGTGCTCAGCAAGCCAGCCTTCATCACGGGCAAGAACTGTAGCAATTCTAAGAGCAAGACACTTCTTACCAAGAAGAGCGTTTCCACCGTAACCTGAACCATAAGACCAGATTTCTCTTGTCTCAGGGAAGTGAGCAATATACTTGTGCTCCATATCAGCGCAAGGCCAGATACCATGGTCTGACTCGCCCTCTGCAAGAGGCTTACCAACAGAGTGGTAACACGGTACAAAGTAACCGTCCTTTCCAAGTCCTTCAAGAACCTGCTTACCAACTCTTGTCATGATAATCATGTTACATACAACGTATTCACTATCGGTAATCTCAACACCGACCTTTGCAAATTCTGAACCAACGGGACCCATGCAGAACGGAATGACATACATAGTTCTTCCCTTCATGCTTCCTCTGTAAAGCTCTGTCATGGTCTTCTTGAGCTCATGGGGCTCAATCCAGTTATTTGTAGGACCTGCACCTTCTTTCTTTTCACTTGCAATGTAGGTTCTCTTTTCTACACGTGCAACGTCTGACGGATCAGAGCGGAAAAGTACGCTGCCCGGCTTCTTTTCCGGGTTAAGGCGTGTTGCAAGACCGCTTTCAACCATCATGTCGATAAGGCCGTCATACTCAGCCTTTGAACCGTCACAAACATAGATTTTGTCAGGAGTTGTAAGAGCTGCAAAATCCTCGACCCACTTCTTGAGTCCGGCATGCTTGATTTCGTTTATATTCATAGAAGCATCTCCTATATTCGGGCTAACCCGATTTTTTTCCATTTACCATGATATATTGTTTTGCCCCGCCTTATCAAGGACAGCTTTTCATGGTAAACTCAGCTCATGACAAAAACAAACGGACGACCTGAACTTGCACTTCCTGCAGGGTCTCTGCAGTGCGCCTTATATGCATTTGATGGTGGCGCAGACGCTGTCTACCTGGGTCTTAAAGCCTTCTCTGCAAGAAAGCACGCAGTAAACTTCTCCTTTGATGATTTAAGAAAACTCAAGCAGGTCTGTCTTGTTCGTAACAAGAAATTCTATATAACGCTTAATACTCTGGTTCATGACTCAGAAATGCCTGAAATAATTAAGATTCTCAGGCAGCTTGAGTATATAGCTCCGGACGGCCTTATAGTCCAGGATCTCGGTATAGCTTCCATTATCAGGCGCGATTTCCCGGCACTGCCTCTTCACGCATCAACACAGCTTGCAGTTCATACTGCAGAAGGCGTGAAAGTTTTGCAGAAGATGGGTTTTTCCCGCGTTGTACTGGCCCGTGAAACTTCTCTTGAAGAGATTAAAGTTATTCGTAAAGAGTGCCCGGATATAGAGCTAAAAGTCTTCATTCACGGTGCTCTCTGCTACGGTTTCTCAGGCCTGTGCATGGCAAGTGAAAACATAACAGGGCGCAGTGCAAACCGCGGAGAATGTGCCCAGATATGCAGAACATGGTTTCACTGCAGGGAAATGGATGAAGATCTGTGGCCGTTTAGCATGAAGGACCTCTGCGTGGGCCCTGATGTTGTTAAATTTGCAGAAGCAGGCGTGGATTCACTTAAAGTAGAAGGACGCATGAAGGGCTCCGAGTATGTTTACTGGACAGCCCGTTATTACTCACTTCTTTTAGACGGAGCAGACCCGTTCTCAGAAGAAGTTTTAAGTGCAGAAGAAGCTATGAAAACAGCCTTCTCCCGTGAAACTACGAAAGGTTTTCTTAATAGCGGAAAGAAAGGATCCATGGGAAGTGAGATTATGGTCTGTTCAACCTATCCGTCCCACATTGGAGTTCAGGTTGGAAAACTTGAAAGAGTATTAAACGGAAAGGCAGTAATCCGCTTCTCAAAACCCGTAGCCCTGCGTGACGGACTCCTTGTTATAAGCGGAAAAGAATCAGCGGGTTTTGCCCTCTCTGATTTAAGTAACGGCCGCTCCTTTGTCTCTGCTGGAGAAGTAGTTACAGTTTCCTTCCCCTCTTCGTCCTTTACCAGAAAGCCCCAGAGCGGAACACCTGTTATGTGTACAAGCCGTCATAATGCACAGCTGCCTCTGCTAAACGAGAACCTTCCGCTGTACAAACAAGAAACAGATTTACATATAGTTCTGACAGACGGTTTTATTTCTGTTAACGGCAGAACCTGGCCTCTTGAAATTCAGGAGGCAAAAAAGCTCTCAGATGAAAAAACTGTTCTCAGAAAGATTTTTGAAGCCTCGGATGCAAGTCTGTTTACTCTTGGAAAACTCACAGTTGAAAACAACAGCTCTGCACAGCATCCGTTCATGCCTCTTTCATCCTTAAAACAGATAAGACGTGAGTTTTATCTTGCTCTGGATGAGGGGTTCAAGGCTTCTGTTAACCGTGATTCTTACTCTGTTGCAGGGGAAATGAAATATATTAAAGCTCCCGAGAACTCTTATGTCATACCTCCTGTAGACTTTGATGAGAAAGCCCTCTTTGCTTCCCTTACTTCACGTATACCAAAGGTGTCAGCTTTTGGTCTTACAAATGTTTCTCACATAGCCTGGGCTGCTTCACATCCTGAAGTCCCGGTTTTTGCAGACCAGTTCCTATATGTTTACAACAGTGAGGCCTTCTCTCTTTTAAAGAGTCTTCTGCCTTCTCTGACAGGTTGCGTAAAAACAGATCCGGGCACGCTGCCTCTTTTTATCAGCCGTGTCTGCTTCAGACACCATGCGCTAAAAAAGGATTGTAAAAACTGCTCAAGAAACAACACCTATCACATAAGTCAGAACGGCAACAACTACAAAGTTACCTGTAAGGACTGCATAACTTACGTAGAGCGCTCATAATAATCATAGATAATGTGGTCTGCGTTAAGGACAATCCCCCATGTACTTGCCCAGTCTGTGGGCCTTGTGCCGGGAGGAAACGGGACATAAACATACAGAATTGAATAGTCACAGTTTGAAAAACACCCCGTCCGTAAATCTGTCACACTGGATGCAAAGGACACAAACCTGAGCTTCTGGCAGTACGCAAAAACATACCTGTTCAGGCAGGTTGTTCCCATATCTATACAGACTTTCTCCAGCTCATCACAATATGCAAAAGTATAGTTCGGAACAAAATTTGCATAACAGACTACAGCTTTAAGCTTTGTGTTGTGAGCCGAACTTGTGTTTCCAAAAAGACCTGCAGACAGAGCTACTTCCGACCCGATTGCAACGTATTTTGCATTTAAATAATTTTCTGCTGTTGCATCCTTTAAAATCGGCTCCAGTCCCAGATCTGATGCAGAAGTCCAGAAAGGTCCCATAGGAGAATAGAAACTCTGACTTAAATCCACTTCCTCTCCTGTCTCAATATCTCTGAAGCCGGTGCAGATTTTGGAAGGGTTATCAACAAGATTGTAGTCAAAACGCAAATCCGTGAAATCTATATCAATATAGGAAGGCGTAATCTGGGCCTCGCACCTGTGAGTTACTGAAGAATCCGGAAGAACCCTTAATACGGAAACATCGGTGTAGTAACAGCTTCCATCGAGTGTAAAAATTGTTTTTACCGTGTAAACACCGCTGTCCAGTGTTATGGTCTTGGAAAGAGTCTTTTTGCTTCCGTCGGAACTGCCGCTTAAGGCAAGCTGCGTGTCTGCACCATCCTTTGAAAGAATTAATGTTGCATAATGAGTTCCCTCAGCGGCAACTGTAACTGCGTTGAATGTAACTGAAGCACTCCCTTCTCCTATATAAGGATAGATTGTTATATCCACATCAACTTCCTGTCCGCATTTAAGAAAAACCGTGGCCTGACCAAATTCAACTACATTGTTGTTACTGTCAAATCCACAGACTCCAAATGTCCATATTCCGGGAGAAAAACTTCCTGCAGAAATAGAAGAACCGTTTGCCTCCTGCCAGGAAGCAGACGGGACAAGAGTTTCCTCCCCTCTTACAGCCGTAAATCTGTAAACAGTTCCCGCCTTGGCTTCCAGCATGCGCAGATTTGCCCGGCCCAGGTCTTCCTGGACCTCGGCACACGAGCATATCAAACAGAGAGAAAGAAGTATAATTATTTCAGGCAGTTTTCTGTTCATAAGGCATTTATTGACCTGCGGCCCCGTTTGCAAAATTGCCACTGGAATCTATCGTAAAGTGTCCTCTGCAGCATACGGCCTCAACACAGCCGTTTGCTGAGTTCTGGGCCATAACTATACAGCTTATGCAGTAGTACCCGGCACTTGCGGAGATAAGATCAGGTCCAAAACAGGAAGGATAATTAAGAGAAGACCCGGTTTCCGAAACTCTGGTGCCGTTTATGTACCACCTGTAAGAGACGTTTGTATATCCGCTGCCTCCCGGTGTTACTGTGAAGGTGCTGTTTGCCCCGTTATGAATCATGGAAGCGCTCAGATCCTGCCTTAAAACACTTATGTTTACCGAAGAGAACAAAAAACCGTCAAGACGGCCTGAGACCTCTGTAACTGTGCTTTCAATAATCCTGAAAGCAGTAACAGCAGTAGATACAGCAGTATCAGATAAGCTGTTTTCATAATAAGAGACGGTTAACAGGTACAGGCCCGGAGAAAAGTTTTCATCGGTAAATAAAACACTGCAGTCCTCAGTTCCCCTGGTAACCGCTGCTGCAGGAACCGTCAAAGAAAAAGACTCTGCATTTGCCTCAGTCAGGCTTACGCAGGAGAAAGAAAAATAACAGGTCTCGTCTTCACTTACTATCGGAGCTGTAATATTGATCTTTAAAGAGCCTTTAAGACCTTCTGCTGTATTTATTACCGGAGAAATATCAATTTCTACTTCATTTTCTCCCGGAGAAAGGTACACAGTCTTGTTTCCCTCGTATATCACACCGCCGCTGCTGTTGCTTCCGCGGATTGTGAATGTCCAGTATCCGGGTGAAAAACGGGCAGATATTGTTCCTGCACCGCTTTCGGCGGCATTATAGGCTTCAAAACTTGTTGATTCCCCTTTGGCATCTTCGGCATTTGAGACAGCCTTGAAAGTGTAAATTGCAATATCAGAAGCATCATTTGAAACCGTAAGGCTCTTAATTTCACTTGTCTGAACCGTAAAATTTACTGAAGCAAGGTCGGAGCTTTCCTCATTATCTGAAGAATAGGAAACCTCACTGGAGCAGGAAACAAACACAAGAGAAAGAAAAAGGAAAAAGAATATAATCTTTTTACTGCTTTCCATGAAAATCCTCCTTAACTGGTCTTATGGAATTAAAAGAACAGGAACCGCTGTCCTGTTAACAAACGGAATTTGACGAGTTGAAGCCCAGTTCTTCAAACACTTTTCATACAGTTCCCTAACGCTTGTTTTCCCAACTTCCTTTCCCTGATATCCGTAAACTACCTTTTCCCCTTTCTCCGTTTCTATCTTTGTAGACTCTGAAGTAGAATGAACCCACCCAAGAGCCTTAAGCATCTTCAATGTAAATAAGCTGTGTTTTTCAATCTGGTTATCCTCATTCAGCATGCTGGACATATAGGAAACCTGATCGGATGCAGAAGAGCACAGGACAGAGATCTTTGACCTCTCAGTTCTGTCAAAAAGACTCTGAACTGCATCTTCTACAGAGCTAAAATACATGCAGGCCTCTACTGCCAGACCCGCATAACAAGAATCCAGAATCACCACTGCAGGACAGCCTTTATTCTCTAAATCTTCAATTAAATCTTTTACGTAAAGCTTTGTGTAATACGGGTGTTCTTCTGTCTCTTCCATGGCCAGAAAGAAGCCGTTTGTATCCACACTCCCGTGCCCTGAAAAATAAAAAACAACAAGATCTTCTTCACTTGCTGAAATACTGTTTACAACGCTCTTTATCCCCTGCGCACTTAAGTCTGCCTCCTCTCCGGAGATCAGAAAGTTTGTTTGAACCTGCAGACCCTTATCCGTATAGATTGAATATAGACAGGCGGCAGTCTCGGCTGCATCCAGCGGGGCACCGTATAAGGTCGTAATAATGGAAGACTCGTAGTTAAGGCCGACACTTACAACATAAACCGCGCTGTTTCCGGAGTGGGAATCCGGAGAGAGAGAACAAGAGATAAGTAGGGAAAGCGAGATTAAAGCAAAGGGAACAATTATGACAACCACTTTCACTTAATGCCTCCGGGACTACCGCCATAAATTAAACTTGTAACAAAACCGAGGCTAAGAGCTTTTCTTAAGCCCCCGGTCTCTGCCTTTAAAGACAGACCTGCATGAAGAGAAAAATTCTTTTTCTCCACTACTTTCATCTGGATCTCACTTTTTACGCATGCCATTGAGAAGAAGTTGTTTCTGTCAAAATCCGGACTGTAGAAAGAAAGTCCGCAGCCTAAGGAAGCTCTTACACCCTCTCCCCTGTAACACAGATCAAACAAGAGAGAAAAACCGCCCAAATCTCCAAGGGCCTGGTAGGTATTAAAGTTCTTTGCCTCCTGAAGAAAACAAACAGAACCCTCCGCTCCGGCACTCCATGTTTCAGCCCTGTAGCCTGCAAACAGGGAAACCGAATCTCCAATACAGACAGAGGGAGACTCCTCATACTCTATGTATGAAAGATTGCGGGAGTAAGCGCCCCTTGCCTCCAGGGGAAGAGCCTGGAGACAGAGGGCAGAGAAAAAGATGAAAGAAATCAAAATCACTTTTTTCTTCATACACCCTATAAGACGCCGCAAAGTGCTCAAGCTTTGTTAAAAAAGAGAAAAAATATTTGAGAAAACAAAAGGCACCGCTTTCGCAGTGCCCAAATCAGACCGTATTAAGTATTATTTACCAGGCTCCATAATCTCACAGATTAAGCCGCATTCTGAGCAGATGTAGCATCTGTAGCCGCGTTTGGTTTCTGTGCTTTCAAGAATGCTGTAGCCGGTAATAAGGGAATGAACGTGTTCTGTTGGTTCTATTTGTTCTGTTTGTTCTACTGGTTCTATCTGTTTTATCTCTTCTATTACAGGTGGAACCACAATGGTCTTTTCCATGTGGGACTTCTCTTCTGTCTTCTGTTTTGAAGAAGAGCCTCCGAGAGAGATTGAATAGAGAACACCAAATGAGGCGTTAAGAGCGTTAGCAGTACCTTTGGTTGTAACACCTATATCTGCCTTGGCCCTGAACTCGGTTTTCTCTGTCTGCCTGATTGCAAGCTGAAGACCTGCATTCATAAGAAAGTAAAGAGTGTTTTTGCCGTCTTCACGCATAACGTAGTCTGCACCGGCTCCAAGGGTCCTGTAGAGACGAACCGGAGATTCGTTTTTACCATAAGGGATAAGAAGGTAACGACTTGTAAGAGCGGCCTTAAAATCGTGGAAGGAGTAGAAGTCCTTGAAGGAATATCTCTCGTAGGAAACGGTAAGACCTAAAAAGTCAGTATTGTTGATCATGTGCTCAAGAGAGAGTTCGGCTCCAAGACCGAGACTTGAGTAGTCTAAAGTCTCATCTTCAACATACAGGTGCTGGTAGGTTAAAAGAGGAGTAACAGAAAACCTGTTTTCCTGTGCCGGAACAGCAAACAGACAGGCCATAAAAGCCATCACTATTATTTTCCTAAATCCTTTCACTTTTTACCCCTTAAAGTAAAAAAGCACCACAGGTCGTGATGCTTCTGGTTTGGAGCCAAGCAGACTCGAACTGCCCACCTTCTGAATGCCATTCAGACGCTCTACCAGATGAGCTATGACCCCTAACTGCTACTGATAGTAGCACCAAAGTCCAATTTAATCAATAATTCCCAGATAAGAGAGAAGGACCTTCAGGAAGAGAAGAATAACAACCACAACCATCACCGGACGTATTACCTTCACATCTTTCTTGATTGCCAGACGGCTGCCGAGGAAGTTGCCTAAAACAGAACAGGCGGCACACGGAATGGCCAGGCGATAGACAACAGTGCCTGCAGAAATGAAGGTAACAACAGCAGCAAGGTTGGAGGCAAGATTTACCAGGCGGGCGTTGCCCCCGGCTTTACGGGCTTCAAGGCCTGTAAGGGTAATAAAGCCTATTTGCATGAACATGCCGGCTCCCGGGCCATAAAAGCCGTCGTAGAAGCCGACCAGCGTGCCGATAAGGGCGCCAAAGAGGATATACTGGGCTGTGGTTTTTTCGCGTATGAAGCGGTCAAAGTTTTTGTTGACCAGAACAAGGGCCAGAAGGACCGGTGTGGCGCCTAGCAGGATAAGACTGAAGACATCAGGGTCTATGAGAACAGCAAGGCGGCTACCGGCAAAAGCTCCGGCTAAAGCTGTCACAAAGGAAGGCAAAAGCGACGGCAGATGGTAGTTGCCGCTTCTTATGTAGTTAACTGACGAGACGCTGCAGCCTATAACTGAACTGAACTTGTTGGTTCCCAGTGCATAGGCGCCTGAGAGACCGCAGGCCATGTAGGAGGCTACGCTTATAAGACCACCGCCACCGGCAATTGCGTCAATAAAACCCGCTGAGAAAATCAGAATACACAAGATTACTGTTTGCATGTCCCTACTTTAGCACTTTTGCCTTGTAGTAAGCCAGCATCACAGAATCCGGTTTGTTAATAAATGCTTTTTTATTTTGGAATAAAAATCTTCTTCAAAGAAAATAACACGATAATAGTCTTCCAGTTCCAAAAGCCTCTCCTTGCCTTTTTCTGTAAGACGAATCATCTTTCCTTTCTCTATTAGTCCCTTCTCTTCCAACTTTTTGAGGGTTGTGCATAAATTAGAACGCTTCATCCCGGTCTTATGAAGCAGAACCGACCGGGGACAGGTATAATCTTCTTCCCCTCTTATTACGGTGAGGATACAAAGCTCTTTTCCGGCACAGCCTGTTGCCTGTCTTGCCCGGGTAAAAAGCTTAGACCCCACAAGCGACACGTTTATCAACAAACATAGTTCATCAATGAAACTGCCATTTTCCAGTTTTCCTACCTCCTGAAACAGATTCAGGATGAAAATGCCCTTCCTACATTCTTATAATTGTCTCTTCTGCGTCCCTTATACTGGTGTGATTTGGAGATGGAACTACGCCCTCACAAGCAAATCCTAGAGGCATAAGAGACACGGGAACCACGTTGTCGGGCAGATTCAGAGCCTGTGACACTTCTTTAGGGTTGAAGTAGCAGACCCAGCATGAGTTAACGCCCTCTTCCTGGGCAGCCAGCATCATGTGAGTAAGAACTATGGAGGTATCAATTTGTCCGCTGTTTACTTTTTCATCCAGTGAATTGTGCCAGATAAGATTCTTGTCGTAACAGACAACAAGAACGGTTGAGGCACCGTAGATGCATGAGCAAACACTATTGATCTTCTCAATAGCCTCCTTGCTTTCAAGAACATAAACCTTCTGAGGCTGGTTGTTCTTTGCCGTAGGAGCTACTCTCCCCGCCTCAAGGATTTTCTGAAGTTTCTTCTTGGGCACACGCCTTCCGTCAAACTTCCTGACACTGAATCTTGCTTTTGCCAAATCTGAGAACATTCATTCCTCCTTAGGGCTTTCATACATCCCTACGCTCTTAGAGATAATTAGATTTGCTGTCACATCACCTTCAACGTTGATTGTAGTAAAGGCCATGTCCAGCAGCCTGTAAAAACCACTTATGAGCCCCATTATATCAAACGGAAGCCCGAAAAGAGACAAAAACGAAGCACCGAGCACTATACCGCCGCCCGGAATTCCGGGAGCTGCCATGTTAATCAGTGTTGCAGCTCCAACCATCAGTAATATTGTAGAAAAGGATAGTTGAAGTCCGTATGCATCTGCGGCAAAAAGGGCCAGGCATGCAAACGAGCAGGCTCCTCCGCACATGTTTATGGTACACCCGAGAGGAAGAGTAAAGCCGCTTATATTCTGAGGCGCTCCCAGGTCTTTTACACTAACGTCAATTGTTGTAGGAAGTGTTGCCGCACTGGAAGTTGTACTAAGTGTTACCAAAGATATTTTCCCGCACCCCTTAAGAAGCTTTTTGGGACTGATCTTTGTATACAGACAGGCCGGAAGAACCATTACAAGGAAGAATACAACTATACAGCTTATATAGCAGCACAGTATATATTTTGCCAGAGAACTGAAAATGCCTGCCCCGTATGTGGCAACAGAAAAGGCCATAAGGGACATAACTCCCAGAGGAGAGAGTTCCATAAAGTACCCGAGCATTTTGAAAAAGGCCTGAGAGAGGCTGTTCATAAATTCAGTTACAGGCTTTCCCTTCTCTCCCAAGGCAAGTACGGCTATGGCAAACACAATAGTAAACAAAATTACCCCTATTGTGCTGCCGCTTGCCATGGCACTTACAATATTCGTGGGCACTATCTGCAGAAGGAATGAACTTACAGAGAAATCTGCAAGACCTGCCGTATACTGGACGTTTGCCAGGTTCAGATTCCTGCCGGGTCTTATCATGTAGGCAATGGCCAGGGCTATAAACGAACTTGATACAAACATAAGAACATACAGAACTATGGTTCTTATTCCTATGCGGCGCAGCATGCTCGTATCTTTTATGCTTGTTATTCCGCAGAACACCGCGCAGAAAACAACCGGAATGATCATGAGCTTTATCAGATTCAGATAAATGGTCCCTACAACCTTTGTCTGTATGCTGAATTCAGGCAAAAGAAGACCCATAAGTATGCCCAGGATGAAACCTGCGGCAACTCTTAAAAACAAATTCTTCCTGCTGAAAAAACCGCTCATTTTCACTTCCTTGTTTTCTTAGTACAGCAGGTCAAAATAGCTGATATCTGTAGTCAGGACCTTATCCATTACAGGAATGGTCTTCTTGTAAGAATCAAGAGTTCTCCAAAGCTCAAAGAACTCAGGGTCTTCACTGTAAGCCTCAGCGTAGATGCGTGTAGCCTCTGCGTCGGCCACACCCTTAATCTTTTCAGCTTCGGCGTAGGCCTGAGAAAGAATTGCCATTCTCTCGTTCTCTGTTTTACCTTCCCACTCAGCCTGCTGGCCGCGTCCGTAAGACCTGTAGGCCTCTGCTATCTGGTTTCTTTCCTTAATCATTCTCTGATAGACGCTCTCTGTAAGGTCGTCTGAGTACCTGATCTGGCGGATGATAATATCTACAAGCTTAATTCCGTACTGCTCAGTGTAGCTGCTGGCCAGTTCAAGCATTCTCTCTGACAGACCCTCTCTACCAACCTTGATATTCTCCTGCTGGACAGAAGAAACAGTTAAGGTCCTCAGGCGCTCGGCATCTTCCAGGTTCTCAAGATTTGAAACCTCTTCAACAACAGATATCTCATTAATTTTGTTTGTACTTCTTACAGCCTCGTTGAGGTAGTTTTCAGAAATAACGGTTCTGACTGTTGAATCAAGTATATCATCCAGCCTCAGCTGGGCTGTATCAACAGTGTTTACAGTTTCGTAGAAAAGTGCGGGGTCGGTAATAACCCAGCGGCTTGTCGGATCCACATAGATAAACTGGTTTTCCTTTGTAGGAATTCTCTGGGCATCTCCATCCCATGAGAGGATTTTTGCAGAATACTTTGTAACTGTATCAACAAACGGAGTCTTGAACTTAAGACCCGGTTCCTTCTCAACTCTGACAATCTTACCAAACTGGGTTATAACAGCCTGCTCGCCCTCGTTGAGAATAAAGAAAGGCTTGGCAATAATGAGAAAAATAACAACTGCTGCAATAATTATGATTGTTACGGCCACACTGGCTTTTTTTGCTGTCTTTGCACTCATTTTGCACCTCCTGCCTGAAGATCACTTACCGGAAGGAAGTTCTCAAGATTCCTGTCAATTATTGTAAGCGTGCCACCTGTGCTGTCGCTGAGAATTTCTTCCATAGTCTCCAGGTAAAGCCTTCTGGCCGTAATATCCTTATTCTTTTCGTACTCAGCCTTCACGCTCTCAAAACGGGCCACATCACCCTGTGCAGTATTTACACGCTCAGCAGCGTAGCCCTGGGCCTGCTGAATGAGCTTACTGGCCTCACCCTGTGCAGAAGGAATAACCTTGTTGTAGTTTTCCTTACCTTCATTAATCAGCTTGTTCATGTCCTGAATAGCCTTGTTGACGTCCTCAAATGCATCCTGGACGTCCCCCTCCGGCGGGACAATGTCCTGCAGCTTGACAGTTACAATTCTTATTCCCATATCATAGGAATCAAGTATTTCCTGCATCATCTGCTCGGCTTCCACCTCAATGGAGGTTCTTTCACTTGTCATGATACTGAGTATGGGCAAGTCGCCTACAAGCTGGTTTACGACAGATCTTGAGACGTCACTGATTGTCTGGCCGTTGTTGCCAACGTTGTAAAGCCACTTATACGGGTCATCAACCTTGTACTGTACAATCCACTGAATATCAACAATATTCAAATCGCCGGTGAGCATGGTGGACTCACTTGTGTAGTCCGAATAGCTGTACTTTGTAGACTTAATCCCGTCTCCTGCCGCAGTAGCCCTGTACCCGAAGGTAAGAGTCTGAACAGTCTGTGTCGCCACCTTCTTATACGTGTCTATTCCAAACGGAATTCTTGCATGAAGGCCCGGGCCCACAGTCTTTAAATACTGACCGAGTCTGAGAACCACAGCCTGCTCTGTCTGGTCAACCATGTACATGGAAGAAAAAACTCCGATGAGCACAATCAGGAAAATAACTCCCCAGACTATAAATGCCGGTCTTATCTTAATCGGTTTAAAATTCGGCTTTTTAAAATGCGGCCTGTAGTAGTTTTGCCCACCGTTCTGGCCGTTGTAGCCGTTCTGATCATTCTGATATTCCATCATTACTCCCTATTCTTATTTATTATTTTTCTTTTTTACTTTTGAAAAGTTCTGAGAACTTATGCTCCAGCTCCGGAGCCACATCTCTGTCATAAATGGCTCTGACGCTGTAGCCACCGCTGTGCCTGAACATCTCCCACATTTCTTTCATGGCTTCCCAGTCTTCTTCAGGAACATTTTCGTACATCTTTTTAACTTCCGAAAAATTCTTGGCAATGCATGAAGGAAGCTGTTTTAACTCCCTCGCTCCGGTAGACTCAAGAAGCCCGAAAATAGTCTCAACCAGAATCCTTCTTCTTTCATTTGAAAGCTTGTCCAGAAAATCATGCAAGGCCATATCAATTGCGCGGCTTGAAAGAGTTGTCTCGTCTGCCAGTATAAAGCGGCCTCCCAAAACATGCCAGTAGAACGGATTGTGCTGCATAACGGAGACGCTTTCACTTCTGACTACACTGTTCTTTGTTCCTCTTCCGAGAAGAAGACCAACAACAGAAGACTCGGGGATAAAGCCCTTAATCTTTCCCTTAATGTTGTCCCACCTCTGGCTCTTTAATGAGGCTTCATCAAGACCCGGACCGTCGTAGTCATAAATACCGCTTATTTTACTCTGGTCCTTACACATGGTTGCAGCATACTTGGCCAGATTGCCGCCCTTACTGTGTCCGCAAAGAAAAATCTTCTTATACTTTTTGCTGTCTATAACCTTATCCAGAAAAGCAACTGAATCTGCCTGAGCCGGAACCGGAACCTCAAAGCTGAGCATCATATCTTCCTTCCAGCCAACGATTGTTGAATCTGTTCCCCTGTATGCCACAACAGCCTCGTCGTTGTATGAGAACAAAGCTACTGCAAACTGTTTTGATTTTTCAGGTTCAAAATTAGCTACAAAATCTTCCAGCTTAACATCTGCAAATCTTGCAGCTTTGGGCACCTTCTGCCACAGGTCATATCTGGTCTTTAGCAGAAATCCTACCTTGTCAGTAAGAACTTCAGGATAAATCTCATTTACCAGAGTTTTGATAGCCTTCCCCTTAAAATCCTTAAGATTCTCAAGCGGTGCATAGACAAGCTCTGAAAAAATTACATAATCGACATCCGAATACGGCAAATCTGTCGGGAGAATGTCTCCTCTCCAGTCCATATAATCAAGAATGTTATAGATAGTTTCTTTCTCTTTTGACATATATTAATTTTACTTCACAAAATAAAGACCGACAACTGTGTTTGCTCAGCTGTCGGTCCATCTTAAGTAATAAATTTCTGTTTCCGGATCACTCGCCCGGATCACTACGTAAAACTTTTCCAATATTCCACTGGTGTGCAGCCTTCTTGGCAGCCTCCAGTCTGTGTTCCTCGTCTTCATACGGAGACTCTGCAGTATGACAGCCGCAGTCCATACACATTACGTAGAAACACCATTTGCCTTCTTCTTCAAGCACTGCAGGACCCTTGCAAATCGGACAGTCCTGCAACTCTATCTCTTTAATTATTTCTTTCATGCTTTAAACAATACCCAACACAGGTGTTATAATCAAGAATCTGTTGTCTTTTACTGGCAACTCTGTTTAATCATCCTTTTCACCACATCAATATTCAGTGGCTCGTCATCTGTTTCCATAGTAATGAGCAAATTCTTTCCTAAAACAAAGCCGTCCATTATGTAGTCATTTAGCTTTTTGATATTTCTTCTGGCGTAGTTCTGGTCCCCCATCTTTCCAAGATGCTCAATTATAATAATTTCGCCTGTTCTTTCATTCATTACGTAAAAGTCGGGATAAACAACATGGCCGTTTACTATCATCCTCTTTTCGTAAATGTACGGGACCTTTTTATTCAGCATGTTGGCTATAATCACTTCCGCCTTGCTTCTTACATAATCTCCCTTGTCTGTACTGAATATATGCTCACTGTCTTTCTGGTTTGTCCTTTTCCACTCGTCTCCCAGAATTTCAACCATCCTGAATTCTTTTACATATGGCTTCTTGTATTTTTTAAAGCCTGCACTGTCTTCTTTTTCATGAAGCCTGTTCAGCTTCTGTACTGCAGAATTCAATATCCGGATTTCTTCCTTTGTTTTCTTATAAATATTTTCAAAGTATTCTTTCTGTGAAAGAGTTTTTACAAGCACGCAGTCCTTGCTTATATAGCTTTTCTTTTCGCCTTCCCTGTAATAGAAATAAGGCTTTCCGTCTTTTGAACATACGTACAGTTTTCCTGAAGGCATCTTTGAAATGCGTTTTCTGATTTCATTTGCCTTATAATTCAGGGTTTTCACTGTGGCTTTCAGGTTTTTTGTTAAGTTTTCTTCTTTCATACCCTAATAGACGCCGCAAAGTATGAAAGCTTTGTTATTTGTGCTCGCCTGAACAGCTCAGAAATCAGTATTTTTGAGAAAAATTTTTTATTTTACTGATTAAATCAGTTTTATTTTAAAAATTTCAAAATAATACTGACCGGCCAGCGCTTATTCCGCCTCTATCTCCTTAATCACACACTCATTACCCTTAACAAGCCATGTCTCTCCGCTGCCACAGTGCGGGCAGGTTTTGCCGTATTTGACTGTCTCGTAGTTTGTCTTGCAGTTGTTGCACCAGGTGACAGCAGGAATGGTTTCAAGCTTTAAAACGCTGTCCTTTAAAACCTCATGTTTTTTCTTAAAGTAGTCCCAGCATTCAACAAACAGATCTGTAACTATTCCTGAAACCTCTCCGACTTGAAGTGTAACGCTTCCTATTTTTGTCAGATTCTGTTCCTGAGCTGTCTGATCAAGAGTCTTGGCCAGGTGAATTATTATTCCCATCTCATGCATATTAAGCCCTCCAGTCCTTCAGACAGGCTTTAAGGTATTTTTCAAACTCATCCATCCCTTCTCCTGTCTTGGCAGAAACGGGGAAGATTTTAATATCAGGATTAAGAGCTTTAACGCGTGAAACACACTTATCCAGATCAAAAGTGAAGTAAGAAAGAGTATCCATCTTTGAAATAACCAGGGCATCACTTTTTGAGAACATAAGAGGATATTTTAGAGGCTTGTCATCTCCTTCCGGAACTGAGAGAATCATTACGTTTAAAGAGGAACCCGTATCATATTCTGCAGGGCAGATTAAATTTCCGACATTCTCAAGAAACATTAAATCAACATTGTCAGCCTTAATTGCCTCAACTGCAGCAGCTGTCATGCCTGCATCCATGTGGCACATACCTGAGGTGTGAACCTGAATGGCCTTAGCCCCAAGACTTTCAATGTGCTCTGCATCCACACAGGACTCAATATCGGCCTCCAATACTGCAATCTTTGTGTCTTTTAAGTCGGTTATGACTTTTGAAAGAAGTGTTGTCTTGCCGCTTCCTGCCGAGCTCATGATATTTACAAGTAAAACACCCTTCTCTTTCATACGGCTTCTTAAAGCCTGAGCATCCAGATCATTGGAAGCTGTAACAGAAGCATTAAGTTTTATTGTTCTCATCTTTCACTCCTGATTTTCTCATCAAGCCATTTTGCCAGGTCCTTAAAGCCGTCACCGGTTTTGGCTGAAACGGGGAAGACTGCTATCTCTGAATTCAGAGCATGTGCGCGGTTTGAAGCCTTCTGAATGTCAAAATCAAAAACGGCACAGGCATCTGTTTTGTTGATAATCATGGCATCACTTACCGTAAACATAAGAGGGTACTTCAAAGGCTTATCGTCCCCTTCAGGAACGGAAAGAATCATAAGGCGGAGATTAGCCCCTACCTCAAACTCTGCAGGACAGACGAGATTTCCGATATTTTCAAGAAAAACCAGATCCAGGCCTTCTACATCCAGCTCATTTAAGGCTCTCTCAGTCATATCTGCATCCATGTGACACAGACCGCCTGTATGAATCTGGATAACGCGTGTAACCTTATCACTCAAGGTCCTGGCATCCACGTCAGAATCAACATCTGCCTCTATTATGCCAATTTTGTACTTGTCTCCAACCTGTTCAATAAGGCGCAGCAGCGTTGAGGTCTTGCCTGCTCCCGGAGAGCCCATCAGATTTACAAAGAACACGCCCTTTCTCTTGAGCTTTTCAAGAGTCTGTCTTGCTGCCTTCTCGTTATCCGCAAGAGCCCTCTCCTTTGTTTCAACTATCTTGTAATCCATAAATATTTCCTAATAATCAGTTTTCATATTCGAAGCGCAGGGAAAACAGCTTCTTCTCATCCTTAACGCCCGTAGCAGTGTACACACCATTTTCTGTTTTTGAAAGAAGCTGAAAACTCTGATTCATCTTTATCTCGCTTGTATATTCAGCACTGACAGACTTTACTCTTTTCTTTCTTAAAGAGGAAGCCATGCAGTCTTCTGCAAGATCAAAGTACCTTGTGTTGTTCATATGTTCGTTTAAGTCGGTGTAGCTGTACGGCACGGTAAAATCAAATTTCTTACCTTTCTGAACGGCCTTTATGCTCTTGGGAAGAGCTGTTTCACTACCGGTCACAACACCTTCTATTGAGACGCCTATTTTGTCGGGTACTATCATCTTTCTCGTTTTTGCGTTAATCAAAAGCCACAAAGCTGAGGAGCGCACCAGAACATTGCCTTCCTTATCCTCTAAAGTAGAATAGCGGGGAAAGAACATGTGCATGCTTTTTCCGGGCCAGGTTTTTAAAACAACCTCTTCGTCGTAAACAGGAAGGCGTTCAACAGTTGCACTTTGCATGGCAACTATCCACAGATAGCCCTTGTCCAGAGTCTTCTCCCTTCCGGCCCCAAGAGCCTGTGTATGGGCAATTGTTGCCTCCTGGAACATGGAAAAGAGGCGGCTTATTCTAAGGCGCCGGTAAATGTCCGTATCGGAACTGAGGATCTTGAATTCAGAGCTGTAAATTTTGTCAGTCAAAACAGGGCCTACAGACGTTTTTCAATTGCAGTGACAACATCACTGAGAGACTGAAGCTTCTTCCACTGTCTGTCAGGAATCTTTACGTCAAAACGAGCCTCAAGACGGCAGATAATAAGGGTAAAGCCCATTGAATCTATTCCGGTGTCAGTGTTAATAACAGTTTCCTCGCTTAAAGGTTTTCCCTCAAGCTCAGGGGCACTCTCATATATTATTTCCTTGGTTATCTCCAGAATTTCTGCTCTGGTATACTTCTTATTTTCCATTTATCTCTCCCATAAATTTAATATCTGCGTCCTTCTTTAAGTTCCCAGCGTTTAATCTTTCCTGTTGCTGTCCTTGGAAGAGGATTATTTATCACGCAGATTTTCTTAATCTGCTGACCGCGGGGAAGTTTCATCATAAAGGTTTCTATTGACCGCCCGATATGGGCGGCGTCCAACCCATTATCACAGTCTTTGTTGGCGTTGTAAACAAAAAGATACGGAGAACCGTCCACACCGGTGACTGCAAAGTCACGGCCGGGAAGCCTCTTTGCAAGAGCCCTCTCATACTCAGGAAGAAAGATTTTTGTACCGTCAGAGAGAACAAGTATTTCCTTCTTTCTGCCTGTAATCCTGAGCTTCCCGTCTTCCAGAACACCAAGATCTCCGGTATGCAGAACTCCGTCTGAAAGCGCTGCAGCAGTATCTGCCGGATCGTTGTAGTAGCCGGCCATCATACAGGTTGTGTTTCCAATCAGAACCTCTCCGTCCTCTGAAATAGCAACCTCAAAATCAGGGCAGATTGTCATAAGGTACGGGTCCTCTCCAAGAGACAGAGCCACACCTGAGCTTGTCTCAGTAAGACCGTAGCCAAAGCTCACCTTAAGTCCTCTCTCCCGCGCTCCTCTGATAATTTCAGGCGGACAGTCTCCGGCTCCAATTAAAACCAGTGACAGTTCAGTATTTATTAAATTGTTCTTAAGTAAGAACCCAAGAAGCTGGGGAACAACAGAAACTGCTGTGGGTTTGAAGAATGAAAGATCGTCAATAAGGTGCCTCATTCCTCGTCCAAGAGCCACACAGGACCCGCCTGAGAAACCCCAGAGAAAACCACAGACAAAACCAAAAACATGGTTTAGCGGCAGCAGGCACAAAAGAGTATCGTCTTCAGATAAAGGAAGAAGGTAAGAGCCGTTGTAGGCGCTTGAACACAGAGTGCTTTCTGTTAAGACAACAGCCTTTGAATGCTCTGTGGTCCCGCTTGTAAAGAAGAGAATCCGAGTCGGCCCGGCAGAGCCGTCACCAGAAGAAGAATCTGAAATCTCACCGTTTTTCTCCCTCAAAAGCTCTTCAAGATCCTCGTCTCCCAGAACAAAATCAACGTCAGTTGCATCCATCAGCTCCAGAAGTTCTTCCTCGCTTAAAGAAGCGTCCAGCAGAACTGTCTGGTACCCTGCGCGGCACAAGGCCATGATATTTAAAATGCAGGAGTAACTTCCGTCACAGACAACAGCAGCACAGGAACCGCCGTGGCCCATAACTTTTGAAACGAGGTTGTCTATATCTTCTTTGAAAGCGGCAAAGGTTACTTCGGCAACCTTGCCCTCACGTTCTATCTTAAAGGCGGTCTTTTGCGGCAATCGCTCCGCCTGACTGCATACCATCTCATAAAAAGATGAATACCTTCTTAGCTTGTCCATGTCTTAAGGATAACACAGAAAAAAAACAAAGAAAGGATTATTTGTGCAAACAGAAAAGTGATAAAAAAAACAATATGAATGCAAAAGATATGGATATATAATTATCTAATGTAGGTTCTGTTGCTCTAACTCAAAACCTGCGTCTCAATTATTTTTTCTTATATGTGCTTGGAGGCATCTGATGGACAAGAAAACCCGTATTTGTATTGTTGGTGGCGGTCCTGCCGGATTATCTGCCGGTATGTACCTTGAAAAGAAAGGCTACAAGAACTACACCATCCTGGAAAGATTGGACAGAGTCGGAGGAAAGTGCTGGTCCCCTACCTATAACGGAAGACGTTATGAAATGGGAGCCATCATGGGCGTTCCCTCTTACTACGCAGTACATGATGTTGAGGAATTCTGCGGAATCACACACGACGGACCAAAACTCAACAGAAACTACAAAAATGGAAAAGGAGATGTTATTGAGCCTTTCGAACCCAAGAAGAACATCCTCAAGATTCCAAGACTTCTTAAGATGAAGAAACAGATCAAGAAACTCGGCGAGCTTCTTGAAACAAAATACAAAGGCTACGACCTTAACGGACACCGCGGTGTTGCAGAAGGAAAATACGAAGGCTTCTCACAGAGCAGCGCAAAGCGTGAGCCTGTACAGGGCGAGAACCCGAACCTTAAGGATCTGTGCATGCCGTTCAAGGATTTCTGCAAACTCAACGGCGTTGAGCTTACACAGGACGTCTGGATTGGACCTTACACATCATTCGGCTACGGCTATTTTGATGAAATTCCTGCAGCATATGTTCTTAAGTATCTGGACTTCCAGACATGTATGAACTTTGTAAAGATCAACCTCTGGACATGGAAAGACGGAACACAGTCAATTTGGGAACACCTGAATGAAAAGCTCAAGAACCCGGCAAGACTTAACAGCAAGATTGAAAAAGTCGAGAGAAAGGACGGAAAGGTCTACGTAACAGTTAACGGCAAGGTTGAAGAGTATGACAAGATTATTGTCACAGCCCCTCTTTACATTCCTAACAAGAGAGCAGACGGCCAGGTCGGTATGGTTGACTACTTTGATGCAAAGAAGGACGAGAAGGAACTCTTCTCCAAGATCGACTATGAAAGATATGACGTTCTTGCATGCGAGACCAAACCTGAGGACCACCCGGAAATCTCCTACTACGTCTTTGACAACATGGTTCCTGAGAAGCTCGGCCACCTGATGGTTTACTACAGAAGATGGAGAGACACAAAGGATCAGGTTATTACAACCTACTCACTGCGCAAGCACAGAGACAGCAAGGAAATCCCATACGAAGAATGCAGAAAGATGGTTCTTGACGACCTTAAAACCATGCACAACCCGGCATCCAACGTAATCAACGAGTGGAGCGTCTACTACTTCCCACACGTATTCTCTGAAGACTACGCAGCCGGCTGGTACGACAAGGTAGAAGCCATGCAGGGCAAGTATGACACATACTACGCAGGCGAAATCATGAGCTTCGGCGACATGGACGAGACTGCCGAGTACTCAAGAGAGCTCGTAGAGCGCTTCTTCTGATACCCTATTTAGATCAATGACAGGACTGTTGCCTTTGCAGCAGTCCTGTATGCGTTTTTATCAGTCTTTCTTCAGGAGTTTTTTAGTGAAACAAAGCAGCGGATTTTATAAGGATAAATACGATGTGATAGTAATAGGCGGAGCCCTGGCCGGACTTTCCTCTGCCCTCATGCTGGCAGACAAGGGAAAGGACGTTCTGGTACTTGAGCGCCACAACCTGCCCGGCGGAGTTGCAACAAGCTTCGTACGCGGCGGTCTTGAAATGGAGGCAACACTCCATGAAATGATGAGTATAGGAAAGAAGGAAAACCGCCTTAAGGTCGGTAAGTTCCTCGACGATATGGGTGTAAACATTGACTGGCTGGAAGTACCGGAGGCCTACCACGCCTCCCTCCCCGGTGGCGTTGAAGTTACCCTTCACCCGGGCTTTGAAACCTTTGCTAAGGAAATTGATCAGGCAGTGCCCGGAACATATGACAAGGTTCTTTCTGTATTGAACCTCTGCCATACAGTCTTTGACAGCGTAAACGAACTTTCAATTCACCCCATGAGCAAGGTCAAAATGCTCTTAAAGCATGAAGCCTTTGTAAAGACAGCAGGCTACTCCACAAAGGAAGTTCTGGACACATTTGATCTTCCACAGAAAGCCCTGGACCTGCTTGCTCCTTACTGGATTTATGTAGGAAGCGGCTTCAGTGAGCTGCCCTTTACCATCTACGCTGTTCTTATGGCAGACTACGTAGGCTACGGCTCATTTGTAGCCAAGAAGTTCAGCCACGAGATGGGTGTTAAGATGGCAGAACGCGCCACAGAAATGGGCGTTCAGATTGAATACCGCCAGAACGTTGAAAAGATTCTTGTTAAGGACGGGAAAGCCTACGGAGTGAGAACTCAGCGCGGCGACGAAATCTATGCTGACTACGTAATAAGTGCAGCTTACCCGAACAAGGTCTACACACAGATGGTTGAACCTATCTCTGAAGTTCCTCAGAGGGCTATCAAGGTTGTCAACGGCAGAAGAGTCAGCCTTACAGCTTTCTCTGTTGTCCTTACACTGGACAAGAGCCCTGAAGAACTGAATATAAAAGACTACAGCGTCTTCCGTGCAATCAAAACCATGGATACAGATGAGCTGTTTAAGGAACTTGGAGGTCTTGGCCCTTATACCTACGTTACAGCCATCTGCCTTAACCTGGCAAATCCTGACTGCACACCAAAGGGACAGACAAGTCTCTCCATAACAACCCTTCCCCGCCCTGAGGCATGGATGAAGGTTAAAGCTGAAGATTACGATGAACTTAAGCACCGTCTTGCAAAGCAGTTTATAGACGACATGTCAGAATATCTTGGAGTAAACCTCCTCGACCATATTCTTGAGATTGTAATAGAAACACCCATGACTGTAGCCCGCTACACAGGTGCCTGGAACGGCAGTATCTACGGCTACGCCCACACCATGGAAGACCATATTGTTGCAAGACTTCAGACAGCACATGAAGAAAGTCTTATCAAGCACCTTGAGTTTGCAGGTGCCCACCAGATTTCCGGAGACGGAATGGCTCCGCAGATAACCAACGGAAGAAAGGCAGCTAAAAACGTACTTGATTCCATGGCAGAGGAGGCACAGAAATGAAATTCAAAGGTTTTCTTAAAGATGTAGGCGGAGCTTCACGTGTTACAAAGGCACGTCTTGCTGCATTTGAAAATGCCTCGGATAAACCGGTAAAAGTTGACCCGATTGCAGAAGTTGCAAAGCAGTGGCACCCCGGAAAAGTCGAGCTGAAGTTAGTTGATATTATTGACAGCTGCAAGACAGCCAAATCTTTCCGCTTTGTCCGTTCAGACGGAGAAAAGCTTCCGTTCTTCTATGCAGGTCAGTATGTTGTTCTGGATTTTGAGATAGGAAAGAGCACGGTCTCACGCCCCTACTCAATCAGCTCAGCCCCTTACCAGGCAAGAGAGAAAAACGGATACCTGGAAATAACAGTTCGCCGTGCAAAGGCAGACGGTTTTATTTCTGACTACATGCTGGACAAGGCAAAAGTTGGAGACACCTTCATGGCCTTAATCGGAAACGGTCAGTTCTACTATGAATGCCTGCGGGATGCAAAGCACGTAGTAGCGCTTGCCGGAGGTGTTGGAATTACCCCGTTTGTCTCCATGGCCCGTGAGGTTGCTGCAGGAAAACTTCCGATTGACCTGACCATACTCTACGGAAGCGTCGCTGAGGACGATATTGTTCTTAAGGAAGAACTTGATAAGGTTGAGGGCAAGAACGTCCACGTTGTCCATGTTCTTTCAGGCGACAATCCTGACTGGAAGGGAGAAAAAGGCTTCCTCTCTGCAGATGTTATTAAAAAGTATTCTGCAAAGGATACTACATACTTTATCTGCGGACCTCAGGTCATGTACGGCTTTGTGCGTGAAGAACTTAAGAAGCTCAAGGTTCCTGAAAGACGTGTTCGCTTTGAGGTCTTCGGCCAGGCTCGTGATATCTCCAGGTACGAGGGCTTCCCTGCCTCTGCAAAGGACAAGACTTTCAAGATTAAAGTTCTTCGCGGCCTGAAGGAAGATGTTATTCCTGCAAAGGCTACAGAAAGTCTTGTTACAGCCCTTGAGCGTGCAGGAATCAGGATTGAGACCGGCTGCAGGAGCGGTGAATGCGGATTCTGCCGCACAAAGGTTCTTGAAGGAAACGTTTTTGTCTGTCCTGAAAACGACGGCAGACGCGGAGCTGACAAGGACTTTAACTACTTCCATGCCTGCTCAACCTACCCGCTTAGCGACGCAACTATAAAAATACCTATTTTATAATTCTCAGCCTCAGGTTCGGACAGGGGTGTGCGGACCTGAGCTTTTTTCAAATTTATAAATGGAGTTCGTAATATGGTAAAAGAAGTTAACCCAATGATACACGTAAACGAGCGTGACTATCCTGTTACCGAGCACAAGTGTACCGATCCCGAAAAGAAAAAGCTGGTTAAGAAACTGGCTCTGATGATAACAGACAACATCCCGCGCAAGCTGCCCGGAGGCATGAAGGAAAACCACATGGATTTCTGGATTCTGGACAGGCTTTTAACAAAGGATGAAGTTCGCTTCATGCTCAGCTTCAAAAAGCGCCGCACAGGCCTCACAACAGCTGAACTTGCAGAGCGCAACAAAATGAGTGTTGAAGAGACTCAGAAGATAATTGACCACCTTGTATGGATTGGAATTATTGAACAGAACAGGGACAACGCAGACCAGCACATTCAGTACTGGATTCCGAAATGGGTCGTAGGTTCCGGTGAATACATGGTGGAACACGCAACCTTAACTGACACAAACCCTGAAGTTGCAACCATGTTCAACCTTGCCCCTCAGGAGCCTCTGGAACTTGCCGCAAAGCTTGTTCCTCCCGGAGGAGCCGGAATTGGAATGCACGTCATTCCTGTTGAAAAAGCCATTGATTCAACTTCAGAAAGTGTAAGCGTTGAGCACCTTTCACACTGGCTTCAGAAGTACGACAAGTTCTGCTCCATGGTCTGTGCCTGCCGTAAGGCCCAGAGAGTCAGAGGAGAAGGTGTCGGAGACATTGAAGGTCATATGTGTATAGGTCTTGGCGATATTGCTGAATTCCTCGTTGAAAGCGGAAAAGACGCCAGATACATTACCCGCGAGCAGGCTATGGAGATAATTGAACGCGGCGAGAGAAAAGGCTACGTTCATCAGATTACAAACCTTGACGGTCCTGACAGGATTGTCGGTATCTGTAACTGTTCTCCTGGAAGCTGCTATGGTCTTAGAACCAGCCAGCTGTTTAACACTCCGAACATGTCCAGAAGTGCCTACCGCGCCCACGTTGACCGTGATAAGTGTGTAGCCTGCGGAAAGTGTGTTGAAGTCTGTCCGTCAGGTGCAGCAAAGCTCGGACAGAAGCTCTGCAAAAAAGACGGAAGCAAGGTTAAGTACCCCATGAGGGAACTTCCGGACGACACAGTCTGGGGAGAAGACAAGTGGTCCCGCGACTATCGCGACAGAAACAAGGAAAACTGCTATGAGACAGGAACATCTCCGTGTAAGACGGCCTGCCCTGCCCACATAGCTGTTCAGGGCTACGTTAAGATGGCCGGAGAAGGAAGATACAAGGAAGCTGTAAAGCTCATCCGTCAGGACAACCCCTTCCCTGCAGTCTGTGGCGCTGTCTGTAATAAAAGATGTGAAGACAGATGTACACGCGGAACAATCGACCGCCCTGTTGCAATTGATGAGATTAAGAAATTCCTGGCCCAGTGGGAGCTGGAGAATCCCCAGGATTTCACTGAAATCTGTGAGAATGCCGAAGGCAAACAGTGGACAGACCTTAAGATTGCAATTATCGGTGCAGGTCCTGCAGGATTGTCTGCAGCCTGGTATTTGAGAAAGGAAGGATATCCGGTAACTGTCTTCGAAAAAGAGCAGAAGCCGGGCGGCATGCTGATTAACGGCATTCCAAGCTTCCGTCTTGAGAAGTCTGTAATTGAAAAAGAAATTGAGATTATCGAGCGCATGGGAGCTGAGATTAAGTGCGGCGTTGAGGTCGGCAAAGACATCACCATTGAAGAGCTTCGCAAACAGGGCTACAAAGCTTTCCTGATTGCCATAGGTCTTCAGGGCGGCCGCATGGCCGGAGTTCCCGGAGAGGATGCCAGGGGCGTTCTTTCTGGCGTAGACTTCCTGCGCTCTGTTAACCAGGACGGAGAGAAGAAGCTTTCAGGAGACGTGGTTGTTGTCGGTGGCGGTAACGTTGCTGTTGATATTGCACGCACCGCTGTCCGCTGCACAAACGGCAAGGTCACTATGCTCTGTCTTGAGCAGAGAAATGAAATGCCTGCAGCAAAGGACGAGGTTGCAGAGGCTGAGGAAGAAGGAATTGAAGTTAAAAACGGCTGGGGCCCGAAGGAAATTCTTAATAAGAGTGGCAAGGTCAGCGGCATAGTCTTTAAAAAGTGCACAAGCGTTTTTGACTCAGAGCACCGCTTCTCTCCCAAGTATGATGAAAATGAGACCATAAGTCTCGACTGCACAACTGTTATCATGGCCATAGGTCAGGCAGCACAGTGGGGCGACATGCTCAAGGGAACTAAGGTTGAACTGAGGCGCAACGGAACAGCTGTTTATGATCCAGTTACATTACAGACAGCAGAGCCGGATATCTTCGTAGCCGGCGACATAGCTCTTGGGGCGAGGTTTGCAATTGACGCTATTGCAAGCGGAAGAACAGCAATGGTTTCAATCAACCGCTTTGTCCACCCCGGTCAGGATATGAAGATTGGCCGTGACCTGAGAGAGTTTGTTGAACTTGACAGGGACGATGTTAAGATTGACTCCTACGACAATGCTCCGCGCCAGGCTCCGGGTCTGAAGAAAGGAGACCCGACCAAGACCTTTGATGATCTGCGTCTGCCGTTGACAGAAGAACAGGTTAAGACTGAGGCTTCACGCTGTCTTAAGTGCGGTGCAACCTTTGTTGACCTTAACCAGTGCATAGGCTGCGGTCTCTGTACAACAAGGTGTGAGTTCGACGCCATTCATCTAACCCGTGATATTCCTGCAGCAAGTGACATGCACACAGCCGAGGAGATGATGAAGCTTGTTGGTCCTTATGCAATCAAACGTATGGGTAAGATCATCAAGCACAAAGTTACCGGTAAGCACGACTACCCTGTTGAACAGGAATGATTATTTATATTCAATTTTGGCCCGTCAAATTCATTTTTGGCGGGTTTTTTATTATGTTTTTTTTCTGGAAATCAGTATTATTTTGATTTTTTTAAAATATTACTGATTTAATCAGTATAAATAAAATTTTTTCATTTTTTTACTGACTTCAGAGCTTCCTGAAGGCACAAAAAAGGCAGAGCCTTTCGACTCTGCCCGTTGTTTGAATTGTTAAATTCAAGCCTTGTAAAGATCAATAAGCTTCTGCAGGTGTTCCCATCTTGCCTTAGCTTCTTCCTCGTTCTTGACGAACAGGACTTCTGCTCTGGCCGGGAATTCACGTGTCAGACGACTGTATCTTGCTTCATTCATCAGGAACTCCTGGTAACCGCCAGCCGGTGCCTTGGAATCAAGTGTGAACTTGTTCGGTGCATCCGGGTTGAAGCGGAAGAGGTTCCAGTAACCACATTCAACAGCCTTCTTCATTTCCTTCTGACAGTTGGTCATACCACCCTTGATTGAGTGCATCTCACAAGGAGCGTAACCAATAATCAATGAAGGACCATGATATGCTTCAGCTTCTGTGATTGCCTTGATTGTCTGAGCGGGGTTAGCACCCATAGCAACCTGAGCAACATAGACGTAGCCATACTGCATTGCAATTTCAGCAAGACTCTTCTTCTTTACTTCCTTACCGGCAGCTGCGAACTGAGCAACCTGACCAATGTTAGAAGCCTTGGAAGCCTGTCCACCTGTGTTGGAGTAGACTTCTGTATCGAATACGAAGATGTTTACATCCTGCTTTGAAGCAATTACGTGGTCGAGACCGCCGTAACCAATATCGTATGCCCAACCGTCACCACCGAAGATCCAGACAGACTTCTTGGCAAGGTATTCCTTCTTGGAAAGAATTTCCTTAGCTCTGTCACATCCGCAAGCCTCAAGTGCCTTGACGTAGTCAGCTGTAGCTGCCTTGTTTGCCTCGCCATCGTTGAGAGTGTCGAGCCATACCTTGGCTGCTGCCTTAACTGCATCATTGTCGCCGTTCTCAAGAAGATCCTTGGTCTTTTCAACAAGATCCTCACGGAGCTTGTTCTGACCTACGAACATTCCGAGACCGTGTTCTGCGTTATCCTCGAAGAGTGAGTTACACCATGCTGGTCCCTTACCTTCTGGATTTGTGCAGAATGGAGATGTAGCAGCCGGACCGCCCCAGATTGAAGAACAACCTGTTGCGTTGGAAATGTACATTCTGTCACCGAAGAGCTGTGTTACAAGACGAGCGTAGCTTGTCTCAGCACAACCGGCACAAGAACCGGAGAACTCAAGCATTGGCTGTCTGAACTGGCTGCCCTTGACTGTGTTATCCTGCATATCCTTCTTCTCGGATACTTCTTCCTTACAGAAGTTGAAGACTTCCTGCTGAGCAAGTTCTTCTTCCATCGGAACCATTTCAAGAGCCTTGACAGGACATGCGCCTACACAGACTCCACAACCCATACAATCGAGCGGGGAAACAGCAAGTGTGAACTTGTAGACTCCCTTACCCTTACCGGCCTTGATGTCAACAACCTGTGCGGCTGCAGGAATCTTAGCTGCTTCTTCTTCTGTAAGAGCATATGGTCTGATTGTTGCGTGAGGACATACATAAGAACAGTTGTTACACTGGATACACTTTGAAGAAGTCCATCTTGGTACTGCAACTGCAACACCGCGCTTCTCGTAGTTGGCTGCGCCGAGTTCGAACTGACCGTCAACGTGATCTACGAATGCACTGACCGGGAGGCTGTCTCCGTCCATCTTATCGATAGGCTCAAGAATGTTGTTAACCATCTTGACCAGTTCAGCCTTACCGTGCTTTTCAGCCTTGACTGTGTTGTCTTCAGCTGTAGCCCATGAAGCAGGAACTTCAACCTTCTTGAAGGCTGTAGCACCGGCATCAATTGCCTTGTGGTTCATGTCAACAATATCCTGACCCTTCTTGAGGTAGGACTGTGTTGCCTTTTCCTTCATGTGGGCAATTGCTTCTTCCTGAGGCATGACCTTTGCAAGAGTGAAGAATGCACTCTGAAGGATGGTATTTGTTCTCTTACCCATACCGATCTTCTGTGCAAGATCAATAGCATCTATTGTGTAAAGCTGAATGTTGTTCTTAGCAATGTAGCGCTTTGAAGCTGCATCCATGTGCTCGCCGAGCTCTTCCGGTGTCCACTGACAGTTGATCATGTAGACTCCGTTCGGCTTAACGTCCTGAACCATCTTGAATCCCTTTGTTACATAACTCGGGTTATGGCAGGCAACAAAGTCAGCCTTGTTGATGTAGTAAGGGCTCTTGATCGGGTTGTCACCGAATCTCAGGTGAGAAACTGTTACACCGCCGGTCTTCTTTGAGTCATACTGGAAATAAGCCTGTACGTACTTATCTGTGTAGTCTCCGATAATCTTGATGGAGTTCTTGTTGGCACCGACAGTACCGTCTCCGCCCAGACCCCAGAACTTGCACTCGATGGTGCCTTCTGCTGCGGTATTGGGAGCGGGTTTCTCTTCCAGAGAAAGGTAGGTAACATCGTCGTTGATGCCAAGGGTGAATCTCTCTTTGGGCTCGTCTTTTGCCAGCTCGTCATATACAGCAAAGATGCTTGACGGAGGCGTATCTTTGGAGCCAAGACCATAACGACCGCCGATAACCTTGATATCATTCTTGCCGGCCTCAGCCAGAGCAGCAACGACATCCAGGAACAGGGGCTCGCCCAGCGCACCGGGCTCTTTGGTACGGTCAAGAACCGCGATCTTCTTAACGGTCTCAGGAATCGCAGCCAGCAGTTTGTCAGCGCAGAAAGGTCTGTACAGACGAACCTTGACAAGACCGACCTTCTCGCCTTTAGCGGTCAGGTAGTCAATAACTTCTTCCGCTACGTCCACGATGGAACCCATGGCGATGATGATCTTTTCGGCATCGGGTGCACCGTAGTAGTTGAACGGTTTGTAGTTGGTGCCAAGTTTGGCATTGACTTTGTCCATGTACTCTTCAACGATTGCCGGAAGAGCATCATAGTACTTGTTGGAAGCTTCACGATGCTGGAAGAAGATATCGCCGTTCTCGTGAGAACCGCGCATAACGGGACGCTCGGGGTTGAGCGCTCTCTTACGGAACTCAGCGACAGCATCCATGTCGACCATTTCTTTCAGATCATCATAGTCCCAGATCTCGATTTTCTGGATTTCGTGAGAAGTACGGAATCCGTCGAAGAAGTTCAGGAAAGGAACGCGTCCTTTGATCGCTGCCAGGTGGGCAACTGCGCCGAGGTCCATGACTTCCTGCGTATTGGTCTCGCAGAGCATAGCGAAACCGGTCTGACGGCAGGCATACACGTCGGAATGGTCACCGAAAATGTTCAGCGCCTGAGCCGCGACTGTACGAGCGGATACATGGAAGACACC
>JAILPZ010000026.1 GCA_024699225.1 Sphaerochaetaceae bacterium | reverse complement strand
AAAAATTGGAGGCTGCGATTACAGCCTCCATTATCATTACTCTTCAGTATAGGCGTTTCCGGTAAGTTTGTTCGGATCACCTGTTTCCTTAAGTTTCTTCTTATAAGCCTTTCTCTTGGCCCTCATCTCACAGGCTTCCTTGCTCATGGAGTTACCTATAATCTTGAAGCCTCTCTTGATGGCGTAAGAAGCAAGACCTGTGATCTTGTCCTCTGCCCTTCTGAGGTTGGAGCACTCTGGAAGATCCCTGTGAAGGTGGATGGCATCAAACTCACATCTTGTTGTACAGATACCACAGCCTATGCACTTGTTCTGGTCAACAACTGAAGCACCACAGCCCAGACAGCGGCCGGTCTCAATATGGACCTGCTCTTCTGTGAGAGTCTTGTGTGCATCTTTAAATGAGTTGTGCCAGTCTATAGACTCATCCATTCCTGCTTCCTGACGGCCGGCCTCATCATATGTCGGATATGTAAGATCAGTCTTATCAAGAGGCTTGAAGTCCCTTCTGTCTCTACCGATTACCATATGAGCATGAGGTCTTACATGTCTGTGAAGGGATTCAGCAGCTTCATGACCCTGAGCAATTGCATCAATTACAAACCTTGGACCAGTGTAGACGTCACCGCCGACAAAGATATCAGGATCATCTGTCTGGTATGTAAGCTTATCAGCTACCGGATAGTTTCCGTGCCAGAACTTAACTCCTGTACCTTCAAGAAGCTTACCCCATTCAATTGCCTGACCAATTGCAAAGACAACCTTATCTGCCGGAACAGTCATGGTCTTACTTTCATCATAGAGAGGTGAGAACTTTCCTGTTTCAGGATCAATTGTTCTTGTGCAGCACTTGAAGACTATCTGTGAAAGCTTTCCATTCTCATCAAGAACAAGCTCCTTTGGTCCCCAGCTGTTACAGAGTTCAATTCCTTCTTCAAGAACTTCTGCAACTTCATTCTTACTTGCAGGCATGGTTTCCCTGTCTTCAAGACAGACCATTGAAACCTTTGCAGCGCCAAGTCTTCTGGCAGTCATGGCACAGTCAACAGCTACGTTACCGCCACCTACTACAACTACGTTACCGGTGAACTTCTCATCCTGGTGCTCGAAAGCATTTCTGAGGTAGGAAACAGCAATGTCTGTTCCTTCTACAGTATCATTAGGAACTCCAGGTCTCTTTCCACCCTGACAGCCTATTGCTACATAGAATGCCTTGAAGCCCTGCTTCTTGAGATCAGAGATTGTTATGTCCTTACCGACTTCAACTCCGCATTTAATCTCAACACCGAGAGTCTTGAGAACATCAATTTCTGCGTCAATTACATCTTTCTCGAGCTTGTATGTAGGAATTCCGTAAGTCATCATTCCGCCCGGTCTTGCATTCTTTTCATAAACAACAGGAGAGTATCCCATTACTGCAAGATAGTAGGCAGCTGAAAGACCAGCAGGACCTGCACCGATAATTGCAATCTTCTCATTCATCTTTCCTGAGACTGAAGGAACAACCTTCTTTGGAACATATCTGTTCTCTGCTGCAATCTCGCGGTCTGCAAGGAACTTCTTTACTGCATCTATGGAGACGGCCTTATCAATGTCACCTCTGGTACATGCTTCCTCACATCTCTTGTTACAGATTCTTCCACAGACAGCCGGGAACGGGTTTTCCCTCTTAATCAGTGCAAGAGCCTCTGTATATCTGCCCTCATGGGCCATCTTAAGGTATCCCTGAACAGGAACGTGTGCAGGACAGGCTGCCTTACATGGAGAAGAACCTGTTGAATAACTGTTATGAAGACGAGCAGTATCCCTGTAGTTTTCATCCCATGCATATCTGCCCCAGTGTATCTTGTCCGGAAGAATTGCTTTCGGATACTGAACCTCTGTTCCATCCTTCTTGCACAGCTTCTGACCGAGCTTAACAGCTCCAGCCGGACAGGATTCTACACAGCGTCCGCAGGCAACACAGTTCTGTGGATCAACCTTTGCTACATATGCACTTCTAGACATGTTCGGTGTGTTGAACAGCATGGAAGTTCTAAGGGCATTACAGATCTTTACGTTACAGTTACAGATATCAAAGATATGGTCTTCACCGTCAATGTTTGTAATCTGGTGAACGTATCCGTTATCTTCAGCCTTCTGCAGGATCTCAAGTGCCTTTTCCTTTGTAATATAGTGGGCTCTTCCTGTTTCGACAGTGTAGTCAGCCATATCACCGACCTGGATACACCAGTCATTACAGTCGTCACCACAGCCCTCTCCCAGAGCCGCACGGGATGCACGGCATGAACAGATACCGGCAGAAAGATGTCCGTTATACTTCTGAAGCCAGTGTGAGATATGCTCCTGCTTTACGCTCTGGCGTTCTGTTTCAATGGCTTTTTCAACCGGAATAACGTGCATTCCTATGCCGTTTCCGCCCGGTCTTACCATGGCAGTTATCTTTGTAAGCGGAACAAATGTCATTCTTTCAAAGAATGTAGCATTTACAGGATGTTCCTCTATCATCTTTTCTGTGGAATTGAAGAGTTCTGCAATTCCAGGAACAAAGTAAGAAAGTCTCCACCTCTTTCTTTTATCAGCCCCTTCAATAGGTCCGTCATCATTGTACTGGTCGCTGTAGTCATACTCTATGAGTCCGACTCTGCTGGCCTCATCAAGGACCCTTTCAAGGTTCTCTTTATCATACTTCGGATTCATCTGCTGAAGCTCTTCAAAATAGTAGAACTTTCTGAGCTTCATATGCTCGGTTATATCAAGCATCTCCTCAGTTACCATTTCCTTAAGTCCCCAATACTCAGGGTCCGAGGACTTCACTCCCAAAATCATGTGGTCAGCAATATCAGTAATTTTCTTACCGAGTTTCAATATCCTTTTATTCGGATTTGCCTCCCCCTGACAAGGAACTTTTATACTGTCAAACTGTTCCATAAACACTCCTGCATCAATTTTATCTTAATATATTGATAAGTAGAAGGAAAACTTTTAAACAGCTAATACCATCCGTATACCTCTTTTTCCAAATAACTAAAAACTTCATTTCATTATTGCAAGAAACCTAAAATACCCACTATTTTGTTGCGGTTTGTTGTTTTTTATTGCTAACTCAAATTTTAGCATGCTAAAATATTTATAGCTTGTATACATTTCTGTATTATGAGGTATCTCTGGTCACCTATTCGGTTCCAGACTAAGAGAGGGGGAGAATAAATTGCTCAACTGCGCAATAGAACTGAAAAACATCAGAAAAACATTCGGACCCGTAGTTGCTAATGATGGAATCAACCTGCAGATTAACCGTGGTGAGATTCTTTGTCTTCTTGGCGAAAACGGTTCTGGAAAGACAACTCTGATGAACATGCTCTCAGGCATTTATCAGCCTGACTCAGGAAGCATTTATGCAAATGGAGAAGAAATATTCATCCGTTCACCGCATGATGCTTACAAATACGGAATAGGAATGATCCATCAGCACTACCATCTGGTAGACGTATTCACTGCAGCTCAGAACATTGTCCTTGGACTGGATGAAAAGATGGATATAGCCGCCGTAAATGACAAGGTTAAGGAAATCTGTGGCAAGTACGGTTTCCAGGTTGACCCTAAGAAGAAGGTCTACGACATGTCTGTTTCACAGAAGCAGACTGTTGAGATTGTAAAGGTTCTTTACAGAGGTGCCGAGATTCTGATTCTCGACGAGCCTACCGCCGTTCTTACTCCGCAGGAAACTGACAAGCTCTTTGCAGTTCTCAGGAACATGAAGGCTGACGGTAAGGCAATTATCCTCATAACTCATAAACTTGCTGAAGTTCTTTCTGTTTCAGATAAGGTTGCCATTCTCAGAAAAGGTAAATACATTGCAACTGTCAACACAAAGGAAACAAACCAGCAGCAGCTTACCGATATGATGGTAGGACACTCAGTCACCCTTAACATTGACAGACCTAAGTATGATAACCCGGTTGATAAGCTTGTTCTTGAGGGCCTGACTGTAACAGATCGTGAAGGAATCAAGAGACTTGATAACGTAACGTTTACAGCAAAATCCGGTGAGATATTAGGCGTAGCCGGAATTGCCGGTTCTGGTCAGAAGGAACTTCTGGAATCCATTACAGGCCTCTACCCTGTCACCTCCGGTTCAATTAAGTTCATTAAAGAAAATGGAGACGGAATTGAACTTGTAGGAAAGACCCCAATGCAGATCCGCCAGCTCGGAGTCGGTATGGGATTTGTTCCTGAAGACAGACTTGGTATGGGACTTGTCGGTTCCATGGGCATGACAAACAACATGATGCTCCGCTCCTGGAGACAGGGAAGAAGCGTTTTCTTTGACAGAAAGAAACCGGAAAATCTTGCAAAGAAGGTCTGGGAAGAACTTGAAGTTGTAACTCCTTCCACAGAGTTCCCTGTAAGACGTATGTCCGGTGGTAACATTCAGAAGGTTCTGGTAGGAAGAGAAATAGCCTCTCACCCACCTGTACTTCTTACCGCATACGCTGTTCGCGGACTTGATATCAATACTTCCTATGCAATCTATAACCTTCTTACCGAACAGAAGATGAATGGAGCTGCTGTCATGTATATTGGAGAGGAGCTGGACGTTCTTCTCGAGCTGTGCGACAGAATCCTTGTTCTCTGTGCCGGTCAGGTTTCAGGAGTTGTTGATGCAAGAAATACAACAAAAGAAGAAATCGGTCTTCTGATGACAACAGTCGGCGGATCAAAGGAGGCAAACTGATGGCTGAAACCAGTAAGAAAACACCTTTTGTCCGTCTGGCAAAAAGGGAACTTATGAGTCCTGCAAAGGCATGGGGAATCAGAGGAGCTGCTATCCTCACCGCGCTTATAATCGGAAGTCTTCCAATCATGCTTGTAGGAGTTAACCCGTTCGCAGCATACGGAGTTATCGTTCAGGGATCTCTCGGAAAGAGCGTTTATCTCCAGCAGACAGTAAAGATTGCTGTTCCTCTGCTCGGATGTGCTCTCGCAATTGCCCCCTGTTTCAAGATGAGATTCTGGAATATTGGAGCTGAAGGTCAGCTTACTGCCGGAGCCATAGGTGCTTCTGCCATAGCTTTCTACCTCGGAAAAACACTTCCGGGAGCTGTCTCCATTCCACTTATGTTCATAATTGCAGCAATCTGCGGTGGAATCTGGGGTCTTATCCCTGGCTTCTTCAAGGCTAAATACAATACTAACGAAACACTGTTCACCCTTATGATGAACTACATAGCAATCGGTATAGCAGCCTGGCTTCAGGGCGGACCGTGGGAAGGAAGACCCGGAACACAGATCATTGACCAGTTTGATCCCAAAACATACCTTCCAAAGGTATTCGGTGTTCATGCAGGTTGGATTATTGTTCTTGTTCTTGCAGTTTTCATGCACATCTACATGACAAAGACAAAACACGGTTATGAAGTTGCTGTTATCGGTGACTCTGAAAACACTGCCCGTTATGCCGGAATGAACGTTGGAAAGATCATGATGAGAACCATGTTCCTCTCCGGAGCAATTGCAGGTATTGTCGGTTTCATAGTTGTATCCGGTGCAAACCATACTCTTACCAAGGGTGTTGCAGCAGGTGTAGGTTTTACAGCCATTACAGTTTCATGGCTCAGCCAGCTCAACTCTTACGTTATGATTTTCATCTCTGCTCTTCTTGCAATCATTTCAAAGGGTTCAAGTACCCTCAACCAGAGAATGGGTGTTCCTGCCTCTGTTGCTGAAATAGTTTCAGGAATTCTTCTCTTCTGCATGCTCAGCTGTGAGTTCTTCATTAACTACAAGCTGATTTTCAGAAAAAAATCTGATAAGGAGGCCTAAGGATGAATACAGTATTTGCACTTATTGCAGCAGCTGGAACATATGCAACAGCTCTTATGTTCGGAACTCTTGGTGAAACACTTACCGAGAAGTCCGGAAACATGAACCTCGGTGTTGAAGGTATCATGTACATGGGTGGTATCTTCGGTCTTATTGCAGCAAACAGATATGAGGCAATAGTCGGTGAGGCAGCTTCCAATGGTTTTATGGCCATTGTGATTGCCATTCTCGGAGCTTTTGCAGCCGGTGCTGTAGCAGGACTCCTCTTCAGTTTCATCACTGTTACACTCAGAGCAAACCAGAACGTTACAGGTCTTGCCATGACAACCTTCGGTACCGGTGTTGCCAAGTTCGCAGGTGAGCACATGAGAAACTCTCTTGGTGGTTATGTTTCAGTTTCAAACCACCTCAAGGATTCATTCTCTATGAAGATCATGCCTAAGTTTCTGCAGGATATTCCACTAATCGGTAAGGTCCTCTTCGGTCAGCCACACTTCTTCTATCTTGGTATTCTGGTTGCTGTTCTCATGCACCTTTTCCTTACCAAGACAAAGAAAGGTCTTTACCTCAGGGCTGTAGGTGAATCTCCGGCAACAGCAGATGCTGCAGGTATAAACATTACAAAGTACCGTTACATTGCAACCATAGTTGGCGGTGGAATATCTGCCATAGGCGGTATGGTCTATACAATGACAACAGCAGGATGTGTCTGGATTGAAGCTTCTCTGGCCGGTGTCGGCTGGCTCTCAGTTGCTCTTGTTATCTTCTGTACTTGGAAGCCGCTCAACGCTATCTGGGGTTCAGTACTCTTCGGTTCTCTGATGATTATGTACCTCTGGATCATAGTTCCGTTCTTCCCGACAGAGCTTTACAAGATCCTGCCATACGTCGTTACAATAGTCGTTCTCATCATAGCAAGTATGAGAAACAACAAGGAAAAGCAGCCACCTGCAAACCTTGGTCTCAACTACTTCAGAGAAGAACGCTGATTATTACAAAGCAAACAAAAAGGGACTGTTGCATAATTGCGATGGTCCCATTTTTGTATATAAATCCTTACATTATAAATAAATATTCAAATAAAAGGTTGATTGCGGCACAGATTTCTGATATAATTTCTTTAACCACAAAGAATTAAAAAGAAGGAAGTCGTCAATCAACCATGTCTAATAATACCTTAAATAGCCTTAGAAAACAACTTACATTTGATTTCATGCTTGATTTCACAGTGGAACTGACATCTGAAGAGTTTGCACTGTTGACATTATTTGAGAATTTGGACTACTCATCCTTTGGCACCAGGCTTGGAAGAAAGGAGAAGATTGAGCCATTCAAGATGATGCTTCTTTTAGTTCATGGAGCAATGAACAACAGAACAAGTAGCAGAGACCTGGAGAAGCACATCGAAAGGGACCTATTCATGAAAGCGGTGTTTGGGACTGATGTTCATCTGGATCACAGTACCATCAGCAGGTTTATCTCAAGGAATCCAAAACAGATTGAAGATGTCTTCAGACAGAGTGTGGAGAAGCTTGCCAGCCTTGGAGAGTTAGGGAAGAAAGTAGTGTTTCAGGATGGAACAAAGATTGAAAGCCGTGCTGGCAAGTACACATTTGTATGGAAGTCTGCTACAGAGAAGAACATGGAGAAGTGTCTTTCCAGAATCAGCAAACTCCTTGGTGAGGCTGTGGAAGTTGGACTAATTCAAACTGATGAGTTGACATGTTCCGAACCTGAGAGACTGCTTGCTTCAGCAGTAAACGCAATTGACGAGCAAGGGTTGTTCAATCCTCAAGAAAAGAAAGGCCGAGGTCATCACAAAAGCAAAGTCAACAAACTCAGGGAGAAGGCAGTAGAAGAATTGGAAAAACTTGAGACGCAGAGGAAGCATCTTTCCATGATGGAAGGACGTAACAGCCTGTCCAAGACTGACACTGATGCCACTTTCATGAGAATGAAAGAAGACTACATGCGCAACGGTCAACTAAAACCTGCATACAACATCCAGAATGCAGTGGACAGCAACTACATTGTTGCCTCATCGATTTCTTCTGACAGAACTGATTACAAAACTGCTGAACAGATTCTGGAGAAACTGGACATGTATTCATGGAAGTATGATATCTACTGTGCAGACAGTGGGTACGACAGTCTTGAATCATTTCGTAATCTCAAGAAAAGAGGAATTGAGGCCTACATCAAGCCACAGGATTGGGAAATCAGCAAGACTAGAAAGTACAAAAACGACTGCGGAAAAGTCGCGAGCATGAAGTATGTGGAGGACGGAGATTATTTCGTCTGTAGAAACAACCGAAAACTACTTCTTACCGGAACAAAAAAGCGCAAAGGTTGCCTGGAAGCGTCAAGAATCTATGAATGTCATTGGGGTTGTGTTACTTGCCCATACAGAGAATCCTGTATCAAAAATCCTAGAAAGGACAGGTTCAAAAAGCTCTCAGTCCAATTGGAACACAGACAGTATCAGAGAGTTGCCTACGAAAAGCTTTCCTCTGAATTTGGAACAGAGGTTCGTGTGAACAGAAGCATTCAGGTTGAAGGACGTTTCGCCTTCCAAAAACAACAGTTCAGTCTTAGACGATTCTGTTCATTTGGAAAGGCCAGAGTATTCTCTGAATGGCTCATCTGCTGCATGGCAGTGAACACAGTTCAGCTTGCGGCCAGAATCGAACAGGACAAGGTAGGTTCTCCTTTCTGGTACCGGATCAAGGCTGGTCCAGAAGAAGAAACTGCTTAATTTTATTCCATTCCACTTTACTTCCCTAGGGGAAGGTCTACTCAAAAACTCTAAAAAAAAAGAAAAGAGCCTGATGTTCTACGGACCAAGCTCTTTATCCATTGTTTAAATTGAAAAGGGACTGTGCAATTTCCTATTCTGCGACAGTCCCTTTTTTATTTTAAGCATTCTAATTATTGGTTTTCCTTTACAAGAAGGTTTTTCAGCTCATTCTCAACTGATTCTTTTAATCCCAAGGCTATATCATACAGTTTCTGTTCTGGATTTGACTGTGTGCCGAAGAGAAGCCAGTCAACTGAAACAGAAAGGTAGTCTGACATCATCATTAACACCTCAGTATTTGGATATCTGCCCTGAGCCCTCTGGTTTACAAGAGTCTGATATGGAATTGAGTTTTCAATACAAAGACCCTTAAGACTCTTGTTCTCTTCACTTCTCATGGTAGTTTTCACCCTA
>JAILPZ010000067.1 GCA_024699225.1 Sphaerochaetaceae bacterium | reverse complement strand
GGAGCCGGAGTTGTTATATCCAAGTACTTTGGAGCCAAAGACCATGAAAGACTGAGAAAGGCCATACATACGGATTTAGCCTTTGGTCTTGCAGCAGGGCTTTTCCTTACAATCTTTGGAATCCTTATGACACCCTTAATTCTTTCCTGGATGAGAACACCTGCAGACATACTTGAAGGCTCTGTAACGTACTTCAGAATCTATTCCACGGGAATCATTTTCTGCGTTATGTACAACATAAGTATGGGAATAATGAGTGCAACAGGAGACAGCAAGCATCCTCTTATCTACCTTATTATTTCCTCTATTACCAATGTAATTCTGGATCTGTTTTTCATTAAGGTTCTTCACTGGGGTGTAGGAGGAGCTGCAGCAGCTACAACTATCGGTCAGGGTCTTTCTTTTATACTCTGTATGATCCGTCTTGTAAGAACAAATGAAGTTTACAAGGTAAGCTTAAAAGAAATAGGCTTTGATCTTCCAATATTGAAAGAGATTATAAGATACGGTCTTCCAAGCGGCGTTCAGAACTCAGTGATAGCAATAGCAAATGTTTTTGTACAGTCAAATTACAACACATTCTCATCCACAGCAGTAGCCGGCTGCGGTTCCTATGCAAAAATAGAAGGTTTTGCCTTTATTCCAATCAACGCTTTTGTCTCCGCCATAACCACATGCATAAGTCAGAACCTTGGTGCTGAAAAATATGACAGAGCAAAACAGGGAGCTAAGTTTGGCATTACAGTCTGTGTAATTCTTTCAGAAACCATTGGTATTCTGGAATTTCTATTTGCAAAACAGCTGATTTCACTTTTCAACAGTGACCCATCTGTAGTTGCATACGGAGTCAGACAGATTCATGTAGAATCCCTCTTCTACTTCCTTCTTGCCATCTCTCACTCAATAGCAGGGGTTATGAGAGGAGCGGGAAAGGCAAAAGTTCCAATGTTTGTAATGCTGGGAGTATGGTGTATTTTCAGAGTCTCTTATATCTCTGTAGCCATGTCCATCTCCCACACAATTGAACTAGTGTATGCAGCCTACCCGCTTACCTGGTTTATCTCATCCGTAATCTTTATCATCTACATGGCCAAGTCAGACTGGGTTCACGGACTGAAATAAAAAACCTGCTTCCGGTAAAGAAAGCAGGTTTTTTGAACAACAGTTACCTTATATCTATTTCAGTAAACTTCTTGGGAACAGGATCAAGACCGTCCCAGATTACCCTTCTGAACTGAATTGGGTCTGTATTGCCCTCTGTGTTGATCATAAGAACATTACTGTGCTTATCCAGTGAGAGAGCCTTCTTCAGATCATCCGGACAGTTTGGATTCTTTAAGGTAAAGAGAGCTCCGAGAGTTACAGCTCCGGATTCTCCTGAGATAACAAACGGGTCGCCTGTTAACGGACAGGAAAGAATTCTCATTCCTCTGGCTGCAACGTAATCAGGAACCTTTACAAAAACGTCTCCGTTGTCCTTAAGAATATCAAAAGCTATTGGAGACGGATCTCCGCAGGCAAGACCTGCCATAATTGTATCAAGATCCCCCTTAACACTTACGCATTTACCGGCCTTCATACTCTCGTAGATACATGGAGCCTTCTCGGGTTCAATAATTACGAATTTAGGCGGATTTTCAGGATAAAGAGCTGCATAGAAACCAACTGTGGCTGCAGCAAGAGCACCAACACCGGCCTGAACAAATACGTGGGTCGGACGGGCTATTCCAAGACCTGCAAGCTGCTCCTGAGCCTCAAGAAGAATAGTTGTGTAACCCTGCATAATCCATGTAGGAATTTCGGTATAGCCGTCCCATGAAGTGTCGGAAATAATCTCCCAGTTGTACTTCTTTGCATCTTCTGCAATCTTACGAACTGCATCATCATAGTTTCCGTCTACAACCTCAACACGGGCTCCGTAACCTCTGATTGCATCAATTCTTGGCTGACTTGTCTCGTTGTGGACATAGATTACACACTTGTAACCAAGCTGCTGACTGGCCCATGCTATTCCTCTTCCATGGTTTCCGTCTGTAGCTGAGGCAAATGTTATGTCTCCGATTCTGTCGTGGCACTCCTTACTCTTAAGGTACTCAAAGCTGAGGTCTTCTTTTGAACCGAGTCTCTTCTTGAGGAAGTTGTAAAGAGCAAAGGATCCGCCCATTACCTTGAAGCTGTTGAGAACAAGTCTCTGAGCCTCATCTTTAATATAGATGCCCTCTACTCCAATCATGTGAGCAAGTTCAGAAAGAGAAACAAGACGTGTCATCTTGTATCCCGGAATCTGTCTGTGAAAATGTCTTGCTGTCCTTGCTGTTTCGACAGAAAACATTTCTCTGGCATGCGTAATATCCTTTGAAGGATTGTTAATCAAATACTCATAATCGTTTTTAATTTTTTCCATACCCATAATATAAAACTAAGGCCATAAGTAATCAACAATATTTACAATATAAGTAAAAATTTTATTAAACATTTAGCATA
>JAILPZ010000030.1 GCA_024699225.1 Sphaerochaetaceae bacterium | reverse complement strand
AACTCATAGCAGCAGCTGCTGTTTTCATCTATTACATACTTGTTCACCAGGCCCTGCTGAATGAATCTGTCAAGCTGTCTGTATATGGTGGCACTTCCTACCGGGGTGTCTGTGTTTCTGAAATGTTCATAGACATCATTTGCAGTAAAGTGGCCCTTGATTGTTTCTATATATGAGAGAATAAGTGCACTCTGTTTTGTGCTGTATGCTCCGCGTGTCATGTTTTTCCTTCCAATTTGAAAATGAAAATCGAATTCATTTTCGTCAAATAAGGAATTTTGTCAATAACTATATTTATTTTTGATGGATTTTTACTCTCTTATGGTGCAAAATTTTCAGTATGAAAAGTTTAGTTGTTTATTATTCTCTTAAGGAGAGTGGCAACACCAGAGTTGTTGCTGAGAAGATTGCGCAGATTACGGGTGCCGATATTGCCCGTATTGAACCTGAGTTGAATTACCCTTCAAATTATGATGATTTGTGTAAGGTTGCCAAGACTGAGATTGATTCAAACATTCATCCGAAAATCAAGGCTCTGAGTCTTAATTACTCAGAGTATGATGTAGTCTACATAGGCTTCCCGATCTGGTACAGAACATACCCGAGGGTTGTTGCATCTTTTATTGATGGCGCCGATCTTAAGGACAAGAGGGTAAAACCCTTCTGCACAAATGAAGAAGGTGCTTTCGGAATTGCAGATTTTGAACTTTCAACTGCCGTAAAGATGAAGGGCGGAAAGCTCGAGAAAGGTCTTGCAGTCAAGAGCTTTAACGTAGCAGAGTGTGATGAGGCACTGAAGAACTGGATTGGATAAGATAAGATTTGCCATAGTCGGTTCAGGATGGCGGTCTCTGTTTTATGTCCGGCTTTCTCAGATATTCCCTCAGGACTTTGAACTGCTGGGTATGCTTTGCAGGACGGAAGAGAAAGCTCTTTCAATTTCCAGAGAGTACTCAATCCGTACTTTTCTTGATGAGAAAGAGCTTTTTTCGCTTAAACCCGACTTTGTAGTTTCTGCAGTTAATAAAACCTCTATGGCAGAAGTAACGCTGCATCTTCTCTCTTCAGGTCAGGCTGTTGTGTGTGAAACCCCCGCAGCCCTTAATGAAGAAGACCTGGACAGTCTGTGGACAGCGCACCTTAACGGAGGCAGGCTCTTTGTAGCCGAGCAGTATCCGTTTTTTCCCGACATGAAGGCTCTTATTGAAAACCTGGATGAAAATATCATAGGGCAGAGGTATTCGCTCTATATTTCCCGCGCCCATGAGTACCATGCCTTCTCTCTTATGAGGGCCTTTCTTGATATAGATTCTTCTGAACAGTTTTCTATACGTGCTTCTTCAGCAACGTTTCCAATAGTAAGGACAAAAGACAGGTATAAAACATACACTGACGGTTCTTTTAAAGATGTTGTTAGAACAAATGCAGAGATAGTTTTTGATAATGGAAAAACCTGTCTGTATGATTTTGAAGGGGAGCAGTATCACAGCTCCATCCGTGGCTATTCAATACGCGTAGGCGGAGACAGGGGAGAATACAGGGACGGAAAATTTACGTACCTTGACTCTGAAAACAAAGCATCAGAAAAACCCCTGGTCCCTTATGAATGCTCCATAAATGAGGATGAATGGGCCATTTCATGTCTTCTTAAAAAGATAGGAGGGCTGTTAAAATTTAACAGAGCCTCAGAGGAAGAGAAAAACATGCTCAGTTCTGCGTTGCAGGATGCATACAGTGCCATACTTCTGCGTAAGGCTGTTGAGAGCCCGGAGATTTTACACAGTCAGAAAAAGAGGTGGAACAAAAATGCCTGATAAGGTTTCTACTATTATTGTTTGCGTTGTTGTGGCTACTTTAGTACCCATAGCAGCCTATGTTTTCCTAAAGAAAAGATACCATGTTACAAGTCAGCCGTTCTGGCTTGGCGTAGTTACTTTTGTTGTCTTTGCTCTTCTTCTTGAACGCCTGGCCCTGAATCTTCTTTATAAGACAGATATGTGGGTAAAACTGCTTGAAACACCTCTGCTTGCAACAGGTATTACCGGACTGATTGCCGGAATCTTTGAAGAATCAGGCTGTCTCATCTCCATGAAGGTTTCAGCCCATATTGAAAAGAAGAACAAAGAGGAAGAACTGGAAGAAAACGCCAGTATTCCTGACAATGTCAGAAAAACAGTTGAGGTTGCTGAGCACGAAAGAAACCATGCTCTTTTGCACGGTCTTGGCCATGGCGGTGCTGTTGTCTTTGTCTTTGTAATTTCCATGGTAGTAAACCTCATTTATACGCTAAACGAAGGTTCAGTTGTTTTCACAGCTTCCCAGGATCCTATAGATAATTTTGCAACAGCTGCCTTTGTTGAGGCTGCTGCAAGCATGCAGGGCTTTCATCCGGTGGATTTCATTTATACTCTGATTGAAGAGATAGCCGCCCTCGGAATACATATTTCCCTTGCCGTTATGGTATGGCTTTCCATGAGAGGCTCCCGGTACACTTTGTTTTTCCCTCTCTCTATTTTGCTTCATGCCTTCTCAGATATTCTGGTAGAGGTCCTTCAGGAATCAGGTCTTTCAGAAGCTATGTGTGTAGTATTCTTTGTAGCTGTTTCTCTGGTGATAGTGGAATTCACATACATAGTGTGGAGCAGAATCAAGTTCAAAACAGTTCTTGATACTGTTAAAAAAGTCTCAGATTCAGCAGAATAGGATACATGTTATTCTCGGATACAATTGAAGCTTTAACATTTCAGCAGCGTCGCATACTCAGGGAACACGAGATGGATATGAACCTCTGGGGAGGTGTGACTCTCCGGGAGATCTGGCCGGAAAACTGTGACAACAGCTCCAAAAAGGATGTTAATAAGGCCTATGCCTCTGTAATAAAAAAGATAGAGGCCATGAGAAATGAGTGTTCTGACTACGGGGAATTTGACAGCGGGGAGTACAGGAGGGAAAAGGTAACTGTTATTCCTGATTTCCCGGCTGCAGAGAAAATAATGGGCCGCTGCCCCTGTCCTAAAGACGGTGAACTGACAAGGTGCTGTAACTTAAGAACCCTGGATGCTGTCCAGCAGTGTGCTTTCGGCTGCGCCTACTGCAGTATTCAGAGCTTCTACAGCAAGAATAATATAAAGGTTGTCAGCAATCTGGATTCATATCTTGAGAACCTTGTTCTTGAAGACGGGGTGTGGCACATAGGCACAGGCCAGAGCTCTGATTCCCTGTTCTTTGGAAATGACTATGGAACTCTTACGGCTCTGGGTAATTTTGCAAAAAAACATCCTGATGTGGTGATAGAGCTTAAAACAAAGGCTTCAAGGTCAGACTGGGTTAACATGGATCTTCCTGCAAATATAATTGCAACCTGGTCAATCAACGCAAAAACTATTGCAGAGAAAGAGGAGCACCTGACAGCTTCTTCAGAAAAGAGGATAGAGAGTGCCGTAAAGGCTGCTGAAAACGGAAGGCTTGTAGGTTTTCATATCCATCCAATGGTTTACTTTAAGGGGTGGAAAGAAGAATATGCAGAACTTGTAAAACTTCTTACATCCAGCATAAATGCAGACAGTGTAGTTATGATAGGGATAGGGACGCTTACTTTTACAAAGCAGAATCTGAAGGTCTTAAGGGAAGGCGGGAAGCGTACCCTTGTTACCAAAATGCCTCTGACCCCGGCTGCAGGAAAGTATTCCTATCCTCTTGAGATAAAAAAAGAGATGTTTTCCTATCTTTATTCGCTTTTCCCTCAAGAGTGGAAAAGGAAGGTTTTCTTCTACCTTTGCATGGAAGATCCGTCTCTCTGGATGCCATGTCTTGGAAGGCAATATAATTGCAACGCAGATTTTGATAATGATATGAAAGAATTTTACCTTTATAAAATCAACAGATTACGATAGAATGACTAAAACATGAAACGAAATGATGCAAAACAGGTTTTTGACATACCTGTATACAATACAATTTTTCCGTTCCTCCTCAAAAGAAGAAGTGATTCTCTTGTGTATCACGAGTTTGAGCTTGATGTAACGGATACTCTTGAGTATATCAGAAAGTACAATGCAACCAGGCCTGAATTCAGGCTGAGGTTTTTCTATGTCTTCTGTGCAGCAATTTTGAGAACCTTTGTTGAGCGCCCTGAGCTTAACCGTTTTATTGCAGCCAAAAGATACTGGCAGCGTAACGAGCTTTCCATGAACTTTGTAGTTAAGGAAAAAATGACGGATGATGCTCCGGAGACAAGTAATCCTCTTTATTTCAAACCTGAAATGACATTGCTCGAATATGCCAAAATCATTGATGATTATATTGAAAGGTCAAAAGAAAACAGCGAGGATAATTCAACTGACAGTCTGATTAAGATTCTCATGCACATTCCGTACTGGGTTATCTCTTCTTTTATAGGTTTGATGGGCCTTATGGATAAGAGGGGACATCTGCCGCAGTTCATAAGGGATGCAGACGGTCTTCATACTTCAGTTTTTATTTCAAATCTCGGTTCAATCGGAATAGAAGGTTCAAGTCCCCATCATCATCTTTATGAGTGGGGTACAACTTCCATGTTTATTACAATCGGTGCTCTTGAAAGGGTTCGAGAATTCAATGATGAGGGCAAGGTTGTCTCCTGTAAAAACAAGGTTAAGGTTGGTATTACGGTAGATGAAAGAATTACAAGCGGCTTCTATTTTGTTAAGAGCATAAAGTATTTCCAGGATCTTGTGGAAAATCCGAAACTGCTTGAAGAAAGACCTGTAATTCCTCCGGCAGTCCTTACAAAGAAAGAGTACAGAAGAAAGCTCAAAGAGCAGAAAAAAGCTTCAAAGTAAATTCATTTTTGAAAGAAGAACAGCCAGGCCTGCACTGCAGGCTGTTTCAGTGCGCAGAACTCTTGATCCAAGCAGCATGGGAGAGTAGCAGGAGGATACAAACAAAGACCTTTCCCTGTCACTCCAGCCACGTTCGGGCCCTATGGCAAGAACTGCAGGTGAAGAAACCTCTGCAGTACTTAAGGGTTCTGAGCCTGCCATATTATCCAGAAGAATAAGAGAGCCTTCCTGACCTGCAAGTTCTATGGCTTTTTCAACGTTTTCTGCAAAAAGAACGGAAGGAATTCCGGCGTGTGCGCTCTGCATGGCACCGTCAAGAAGGAAGTTCTTGTATTCTCCGCTTTTGTAGATATTACTCTGCATGTAGGATTTTTCTCCTGTATCTGATCCTGTGAGGATAATTTTGCTGCAGCCAAGAGAAACTGCTTCACGAAGTATGCGTTTCATGCAAATCGGACGAACCTGGGCTATTATCATGGTAACAGGATAGAGAACAGGCTTGCTTAATTCGGTGTAGTTGAATTTTATTTCTTTATCATTGATATCTGTTATTTCAGAGACTCCCTCGCTTTTGTTAATCACGCCCGATTTAAATGAGTCTCCGACCGTGAGTTTGAGAATATCTGTTATGTGCTTAGCCCTGTAGTCATCAAGCCTCAGAGCCTTTATTTCCTCTTCAAAGAGAATTATGTTCATCTTTCCTCCAGAAGAACCACAGCTGAAGCCATAACCGCATCTCCTGTCCCCAGTTCTCCGAGTATGTGTTCTGCAGTTTTGGCCTTTATTCCTATGCAATCTTCATCAAGGTCCAGGGCTTCTGAAAGAGCTTCTTTCATAAGCGGAATGTACGGAGCAAGCTTTGGGCTCTGAAGAACTATAGTAGTGTCAAAATTCACTATATCGTAGTCTTTCTCCCTGACCAGGTCGTTTGTCATGCGTAGCAGTACGCGGGAGTCTATATCCTTGTATGTGGGATCCGTGTCAGGAAAGTATGTTCCTATATCTGCAAGGCCGGCTGCTCCTAAAAGAGCATCTATCATGGCATGAATAAGAGCATCTCCGTCAGAATGAGCTACCGCACCCTTTGGGCTTTCTATCTCAACTCCGCCGAGAACGAGGGTTCTTCCTTCTTCCAGTCTGTGTAAATCCCAGCCGTTTCCTATCCTCATTTGTATTTCTCCATATCTTCAGGAAATGTTATTTTAACATTCTCATTCTCTCCGTCTACCGTATGTACACGGCCTCCGAATGCAGTGAAAAGACTGGTATCATCCGTAAATTCCAGACCCTGTTCTTCAGCTTTCTCATGACATGAAAGAATCTCTTTAAAACAGAATACCTGAGGAGTCTGCAGACAGACAGTTTTTTCACGGTCTATATAGGAGGAAATAACATTATCCTCAACAACTGCAAGTGTATCCCTTCCCCTGAGGGCAGGAACTGAAGCTCCGTACTTTTCTGCCGTCTCAAGACAGGCTCTGATTAAGGCAGAAGAGATAAAGGGCCTGGCTCCGTCGTGAATACTTACCAGAATGTTTTTATCATCAATTACTTCAGAGAGCTTTCTAAGCCCGTTTAATACAGATTTTCGCCTGGTCTCTCCGCCTTCAGTAAAGAACAGGGGAATGGAAGAAGGAAAGCCTTCCATGGCCTTTTTTGTTTCTTCCAGAGTTCCTTTTTTGTACGTAACCACAACAGCCTTCAGGGCAGGCAGGGCAGAGAATGCCAGAGCTGAATGAAGCAGAACACTTTTTCCGTTAATAAGGTGAAATTCTTTTTTGCCGTTTTTAAAGCGTACTGAAGAGCCTGCAGATGTCAGGACCAGTGCGTGCTCAGGGCTTTTCATTTTTCAAGACGACTGAAGATAATCTTCTCAATTTCTTCAGGTTCTTTGCCCAGTGAGAATGAGCACTCATCTATAAGGATTCCAAGGGCACTGTCGTAAAGCTTTCTTTCCTGGACGGGGAGCTCTTTGATTTTACTTCTGTGATACAGACCCTGAACTACCTTTACTATGGACTCTATGCTTCCCTCTTTCACAAGGTCTACATTTATCTGGTATCTTGCCTTCCAGTCCACGTTAAGCGGTTCATACTTGTCAGAAATGCTCTTAAGAGCCTTTTCTGCTTTTGCAGGTCCTACAAGGGCTCTGATTCCTGAATCCTTTACCTTTGCCACAGGAATGCTTACAGTCATGTCAGAAACATCTATGTAGATAACATAGTAGGGGATTTTTTCACCTCTGAGTTCTCTCTCTTTAATGTTCTTTATAATCCCTACACCCTGAAGGGGGTATACAACGTGCTGACCAATTGTAAATTCTGTATCTTCCTGAGCCATGTATGCATTATAGCACAAAAAAAGGGTCAAAACAAGAAAGGGTAAAATTCTGTATGGTCACTGAAACGTCTTTGAAGTATCATGAGAGCCATGAGTGAAAACAATACAGATAGAAAATGCGGTGTTCTTCTTCACCCTGTTTCATTTCCTTCTCCGTACGGAATAGGAGACCTTGGAGCAGAGGCCAGAAGAACCCTTGATCGTCTTTCAAATGCAGGTGTTACCCTCTGGCAGATTCTTCCATTAGGACCCACCGGATATGGTAATTCTCCATATGCACCTCTTTCATGTTTTGCCGGAAATGAGTACCTCATTGATCTTCGCCAGATTGAAGGTTTTACTGCCCCTGAGCCGGATAGTACTGAGGACAACACAGCAAGGGTTGACTACGGCAAGGTCTACGAAAAAAAATTTCAGACTCTTAAAGTTGCTGCAAAGGCCTTTCTTGAGAAGCACAAAGAAGATTCAAAATATCTTTCCTTCTGCTCTGAAAATGCCTGGTGGCTTGATGATTATGCTCTCTACAGGGCTCTCAGTGACCGTTTTAATGATACAAGGTGGTTCCTCTGGGAAGCTCCTATTAAGAAAAGAACTGAAGCTTCAGTTAAAAAGTATACAAAGCTTCTTTCCAAAGAAATCTCAATCTACAAAGCTTTACAGTACTTCTTCTATACCCAGTGGAATAGTCTTCATGAATATGCTTCCTCTCTCGGTATAAAAATTGTAGGTGATATGCCTATTTTCTGCTCCGGAGACAGCGTGGATGTCTGGACAAACAAGAAGCTTTTCAAGCTTGACAAAAACTGTATGCAGACTGCCGGTGCAGGTGTACCGCCGGATGCTTTCTCTCCCACAGGTCAGTACTGGGGAAACCCGGTTTACAACTGGAAGGAGCATGAGAAGGACGACTTTGCCTGGTTCAGAAAGCGCGTTCTTATGACCATGAAGATGGTGGATGTGCTTAGAATAGACCATTTCAGAGGCTTTGAGTCCTACTGGGAGATTCCTGCAGGTTCTGCTACAGCAGAAGCCGGGCACTGGGAGCCGGGTCCGGGCATGAAGCTCTTAAAGCACTTTACAGACCTCGATATTATTGCGGAGGACCTTGGTGTCATAACTGATGAGGTTAAGGCTCTTCTCTCAGATACAGGTTTCCCGGGTATGAAGATAGTTCAGTTTGCCTTTGACCTCAGTGGCGGTCATTTTAATACTGAAAATGCCTATCTTCCGCACAACTATGATAAAAACTGTGCAGCCTACACAGGTACTCATGATAATGAGACAACACGCGGCTGGTATGACAGGCAGAGTGATGAGTACAAGGACATTATAAGGCGTTACTTCCAGTGTCCTGATGAGGAGGTGGTCTGGCAGATGATTAGGGTTCTCATAGCCAGTCCTGCCCGCTACGTTATCTTCCCGCTTCAGGATATTATGGGTCTTGATAACAGTGCCCGTATGAATGCTCCTTCTACTGTAGGAAGTTCAAACTGGTCTTGGAGATTTGATCCGGATAAACTTACAGATGGCATTCTTAACCGCCTTAAAGAGTACATAACTATTTACGGCAGATGATATTACTGCAAAAATCATAAATCCCGGAAGGAACAGTCTTTCCGGGATTTTTTTTGTACAGTAACACACTGAAAATTTACCTGTGAGGTTAATAAAAGTGTTGAATAACACGGATTTTCATGAAATAATAAATTTACCTTATAGGTTAATTTTATGGAGAAGCACTTTGGTTGTCACGTATAAGAACAGGAAAATAGAAACAATTTGTACTGATGCCAGAGTGGCTGAGAAAAAATACGGGCGTGAGATGGCTGAGAAGATTCAGCTTCGTGTTGATCAGCTGTCTGCAGCAGATTCAGTTGAGATGATGATACAGTCACATATCGGGAGGTGTCATCAGCTACGTGTGGACAGAAAGGGGCAGTTTGCCGTAGATCTGGTAAATCCATTTCGTCTTGTATTTGAAAAGATAGGCGAAGAGATCCAGATAGTAAAAGTTTTGAAAATAGTTGATTATCACTGAGTCATAAGGGGCAAAAAAATGGTAAGAAGTCAGAGCATTATTGCAACTCCACCGGGAGCAACAATAAAAGAACTGTTGACCGGGAGGGGTATGAGCCAGAAGGAATTTGCAGCCAGAATGGATATGTCTGAAAAGCATATCAGTAAACTCGTAAACGGAGAAGTAAGACTTACCCCTGAGGTTTCTGTCAGGCTTGAGATGGTCCTTGGTGTTCCTGCAAGGTTCTGGAATAACCTGGAGGCTATTTACAGGGAAAAGTTAATCAAAAAAGAGGAAGAAGCAGCCATGGAAAAAGATTTGGAAATTGCTTCTTTATTTCCCTATAGTGAAATGGCAAAACTCGGATGGGTTCCCGACACTAAAATCAAGACTGAGAGAGTTATTAATTTAAGACGGTATTTTGAAGTAGTCGAGTTATCTCTGCTTGATAACAGCAAGATTACCCGAGTTGCCTGCAGAAGACTTGCCATAACGCAAAAGAGCGACCTGGCTTTGATTGCATGGATTCAGAAAGCAAAGATTGATGCCCGGGAGATTCAGACCCGTTCCTTTAACATCAGGACTCTTATGAGAAAAATACCTGAAATACGTAAAATGACAGTCAGTGAGCCGCAGGTTTTCTTCCCTCTAATGGAGAAGGCGCTCTCTGATTGCGGAGTTGCCTTAGTTTTGCTGCCTCATTTGAAGGGATCCTTTCTTCAGGGTGCGTCTTTTATCGATGGAAATAAAGTTGTTATAGGTTTGACAACACGTGGTAAGGATGCCGATAAGTTCTGGTTCAGTCTCTTTCATGAGCTGGGTCATATAATTCTGGGTCACGTTGAAAGAGAGTGCGGAACAACAGAAGCAGAAGAAAGCTCTGCAGACAGATGGTCGGCGAATACACTTATCGACAAAGATGATTTTGATTATTTCAAATTCAACTGGAAGCATACAGAAGATGAAATAATTAGATTTGCAAAAGAAGAGGAGATTGCACCCGGTATTGTCGTAGGGCGAATGCAGGCTGAAAAAATCATTAAATACAGCGAGTTCAATTATTTAAAAGAACAGTACATCCTGGCATGAAAAGGGGCTATTGCAATTATGCAACAGCCCCGAAATAAAATTAGATACTATAAAAATTATAGTGAATGAAAAGCCCAACCGTTTCTACTACTAGCAGTTGTACCCCAATTAACACTTGAATTGCCGTAGAAATCTCCTGATGAAGGAACTGAACTGACCCCAAAAGTGGAACAGTTAATGAAATTGATAGAGCATTTGTATTTCTATAAAAGAAAAAGAGGACTGAATCAAAATCAGTCCTCTTTCACTGTCTGCAGAATAAATTACTCTGCAATAAGCATGGTCTTCGGATCGAGACATACTCCGGTCGGTTTCGGGATATCTGAAGAGTGGTCCTTGACAACTGTCATGATTACGCGGCTCTTTTCGTCGTTGTAATGCATGCCGACAAGAACGTCGATAAGGTCTCTCTTAAGAGTGCTTGGAATACCAAACTCGTCAAATACAACATCCGGCATGACGGGAGAAACCGTGAACCAGATTTCCACATTCATTTCCCTGGCAAATTCCTTGACCTTGCGAACGTCTTCTTCTGTGGCAACTGTAAGCTTGTAGCCGTCAAAGAAGAGGGCGTCTGCCTGGAAAGAACCCTGATTAATCAGAGTCTTGAGGCTGGCAAGAATCTTGTCCATGGTGACGTTTTCCTGTGAGAAGTTCATAAGAACACGGTTTGTTCTGATTCTCTCGTATACATCTACAGCTTCATCTATGCTCTTGAAATCTGTGATCTCCTTGAAAACTTCCTTGTACCATCCCATGATGTGCTCAAGGTTAGCTCCGAAAGAAACATGTACAATATTCTGATCCTGAAGGATGCGGTCTATTGCAAGGTGGACAAGACATGCTGTCTTACCCATTCCGTGTCTTGAAGTGATAACTCCGAGGTTGCCTCTTCCGAGACCTCCGTTTATGGAGTCCTCAAATATTCTGATAGGGCTTTTACTTATAAGCTCATTAACTTCCATTAAATCCTCCGTCCAAGAATGAAGAGTGGAGAAAAGTCAGACTGTCGCGCAGATGCTCCGCCAACGGCGTCGCAGGGGGCGACAGTCAACTCCGTATAACGATGCTTTTATTATAGCATCTTCTTCGTTCTTGAAAATAGTTGAAAAAATTATTTCTTCTTTTCCTTGGCTTCTTTCTCTGCAGCCTTCTTCTTAAGTTCCTCACCAAGTGATACAGGAACCTTTGCGTATCTGCAGACTTCCATTGAGTATTCTGCCTTGCCCTGAGTCATGGAACGGAGAACTGTAGAATAACCGAACATCTCTGCAAGAGGCACTTCAGCATCTACGCGGCAGGTGCCGTTGTCTTCTGTTGAAGAGATAATCATACCTCTTCTCTGGTTGACTGTGCCGAAGATAGCTCCCTGGAATTCGGAAGGACCTTCAATCTCAACCTTCATAATAGGCTCCAGAATAGCCGGCTTTGCCTTGGCAAATGCTTCCTTGAAAGCACCAATTGCTGCTGTCTGGAAGGCCATATCTGAAGAGTCTACCGGGTGCCATGCACCGTCGTTTACAACGCACTTTACGCCGACAATCGGGAAGCCGAGCTGCGGACCCTTCTTCATGGCAGTCTGGAAACCCTTGTCACATGAAGGAATGTATTCTGTCGGGATGGCACCGCCCTTGACTTCACTTGCAAACTCGTAGTCCTTAACTTCCTCATCGGAACCGGGTGCTGCAAGAATCGGCTCAATATAGCCTGCAACTCTTGCGAACTGACCGCTACCACCTGTCTGCTTCTTGTGGGTGTAGTTGAATTCAGCTCTCTCTGTGATGGCTTCTCTGTATGCAACCTCAGGCTGTCCTACTTCTACCTCACACTTGTACTCGCGTCTCATTCTCTCAACATAAACGTCGAGGTGAAGCTCTCCCATACCTTTGATAATGGTCTGGTTGCTTTCAGGATCAACGTAGCACTGGAAAGTCGGGTCTTCCTTCATGAAGCGGTTAACTGCCTTACTCATGTTGTCCTGGCTCTTCTTGTCCTTCGGATAGATGGCAAGACTGATAACAGGCTTAGGAACGAACATGGATGTCATGGCGTAGTTGACCTTGCCGCCGCAGAATGTATCACCGCTTGCGCAGTCAATTCCGAACAGGGCTGCAATATCTCCGCATCTTGCTTCCTGGATGTCTTCCATCTCAGAAGCGTGCATCTTGATAAGACGTCCGATCTTGAACTTCTTCTTTGTTCTTGTGTTGTAAAGCTCATCTCCCTTTTTCAGGCAGCCTTCGTATACACGGATGTATGTAAGCTGGCCGTACTGACCGTCTTCAAGCTTAAATGCAAGAACAACAGGGTCTCTGTCGGGATTTGACTCAAGAACAACTTCTCTTTCGTTATCATCAAGATCGAGGGCTCTGTTTTCAACATCTGCCGGATTGGGAAGGTACTTTGTAACACCGTCAAGAAGAGGCTGAATACCCTTGTTCTTGTGGGCTGAACCACAGAAGACAGGGCAGAACTGGAGGGCAAGAGTACCCTTTCTGATAGCCTTCTCAACAAGTTCAATATCAGGCTCCTCACCTTCGAGAAGCTTTTCCATAAGATCGTCATCAAAGTTACCTGCTTCTTCAAGAAGAATCTGGCGTCTTTCAAGTGCCTCATCCATAAGATTTGCAGGAACTTCTTCCTCACGTACTATATCTCCGTTGGGGCCGTCAAAGTAGAGGGCCTTCATTCTGAGCAGGTCTACAACACCTTCAAGCTTTTCTTCAAGACCGATTGGGATTTCAACCATAACGGCATTGAGCTTGAGCTTATCCCTCATCTGTTCTACGACATGATAGGGGTTTGCACCTGTTCTGTCACATTTGTTGATAAATGCAATACGCGGAACTCTGTAGCGGTTCATCTGGCGGTCAACAGTAATACTCTGGCTCTGAACGCCACCGACTGAACACAGAACAAGGATAGCTCCGTCAAGAACACGCAGGGATCTTTCAACTTCAACTGTAAAGTCAACGTGGCCCGGAGTGTCTATAACATTGATATCATAGCCCTTCCATGTAACGCTTGTTGCAGCACTTGCAATTGTGATTCCTCTTTCTCTTTCAAGCTCCATGCTGTCCATTGTTGCACCAACTCCGTCCTTTCCGTGGACTTCGTGGATGGCATGAATTCTGTTGCAGTAGTAGAGGATTCTCTCACTGAGAGTTGTCTTTCCTGAATCAATATGGGCACTGATTCCAATGTTTCTCATTTTTTCGAGTTGTGTCATTTTCTAAAACCTTTGTTCAACCTTCTGTATAAACAGTAAATAAATAAAAAATCCAAAATCCGTTGAAAACTAGCAAAAAACTGTAAAGTGTGCAATAAGTTGAGCGTTAAATTTTTCCGATACTTCTTTGGACTTTTCTTTTTATACCATAAATCATTATAATTGTTCAGAATCAACCGGCTTTCTAAGGCAGCCGGAATTAAAATATGGTGGCATATATGACAGATGTAAGAAACCTTCATCCGCTTGAAGTAAAGCTTCTCAGATATGCGGAAAAAGACGCAGATCTGACAAGTGAGAAAATTATAGAAGCCCTGGGCTACAAGGTAGGCCAGTGCAATCAGGCTTTTTCCTGGCTCAGTGCAAAGGGCTGTCTTGAAGAGACAAGCCGCAGAACAGTTGTTCTGTATGAACTGACAGAGCTTGGAAGAGTTCAGGCAGAGCAGGGAACACCGGCTATGCGTATTTTCAACCTTCTTAAGGGTGGAAAGCAGATGGAGCTTCCTGAAATCAGAGAGACGCTCGGCCTTGAGCAGAGTGACATAGGTTCTGCCTATGGTTCTCTTGCAAAGTCAGGCGTCTGTGCCATGACTGAGGACAAGAAGGCCTACCTGAAGACTGAAGAACTTCCAAAAGCACTTTCAGATACTGCAGAACTTCTTAAAAAGGGTTTAAACGGCGCTCTTGAGGAAAGCTCTCTTACAGATGAAGAGAAGTCTGTCATGAGTCAGATTTCAAAGAAAAGAGGAGCCTCCGGTTCCCCGTACAAGGTAAGTGAGAGAGAAGAGGTAGTTTACCGCATTACAGAAGAGGGTCTTGAGGCCAAGAAGGCTGTTCTTGAGGCCAATATTACAGGTGAGGAAATTGGTGTTCTTACTCCGCAGATCCTGGCAGCAGGTACATGGAAGAACGCAAGTTTCAGACCTTACGGTCTGGACGCACCTGTTTCCCGTCTCATTCCCGGCCGCCACAATCCGTACGGAAACTACATTCAGTGGGTTAAGGACAAACTTACTTCCCTCGGTTTTGAGGAGTTTGACGGACCGCTGGTAGAAAATGAGTTCTGGAACGGAGATGCTCTGTTCATGCCGCAGTTCCACAGCGCCAGAGACATTCATGACGTTTATTACGTTAAGGATCCTGTTCACTGCAGGGAAATTGAGGAGCCATGGCTTTCAAATGTAGCGCGTGCCCATGAGAATGGTGGAGACACAGGTTCAAGAGGCTGGAACTACAAGTTTGACCACGAGTTTACAAGACGCCAGGTCCTCAGAAGCCAGGGAACAGTTCTCAGTGCCCATCAGCTTACAAAGTGCAAGAAGCCCGGCAAGTACTTCGGTGTTGTAAGATGCTTCAGATATGACGAAGTAGACGCAACCCACGGAGCGGACTTCTACCAGACAGAAGGTATAGTTATAGGAAAGGATGCAAACCTTAAGGAGCTTTTAGGTCTTCTCAGGATGTTTGCAACAGAGATTGCCGGTGCTACAGAGTACAAGTACGTTCCCGGCTACTTCCCGTTCACTGAGCCTTCAATTGAAATTCACATCAAGCATCCGAAACTCGGATGGTTTGAGCTCGGCGGTTCCGGTATCTTCCGCCCGGAGGTCACAAAGGCCCTCGGCGTAGATGAACCCGTTCTTGCCTGGGGCTTGGGTATAGACCGTATGGCCCTTATGAATCTCGGATTAAGTGACATTAGAGATCTCTTTACTCCGGATATTGAAAGTGTAAGAACAAGGAGGGGAAACTGATGCCTAAATTTGAAACAGCAGAAAAAACATTCTACGATCTTCTCGGCCGCAAGTGCTCAGATGATGAGCTTGAGAGAATCTTCCCCCGTGCCAAGGCGGAGCTGGATGATCATGATACTGAAAATCATATCCTCAAGATTGAGTTAAATGATACAAACCGTCCTGACCTCTGGTCAGCAATGGGTCTTACACGTCTTCTCAAGACTTATGAGAACCCTGAGAATCCTCCGGTATATGACTTCTTTTCTTCTTCTGAATATACAGCTGACAACAAGGGCCGTGAACTTCACGTGGGAGACCATATTAAGGAAGTCAGACAGTACAGCTGCGGTTTTGTTGCAACAGGCAAGACTGTAGATGATGAGATTCTCAAGACTCTCATCCAGAGCCAGGAAAAGCTTTGCTGGAATTTCGGAAGAAAGAGAAAGTCCATTGCCATGGGTATATACCGCAATGATCTTATAAATTACCCCATCCATTACGACGGTGCAGATCCTGATAAGACACATTTTGTTCCGCTTCACATGGAAGAGGACCTTTCCTTAAGGGAAATTCTTGAGAAGCACCCCAAGGGACAGGAGTTCGGTTACATAATCAAGGATGCTCCGGTTTATCCATACCTTTTTGATGATAAGGGAAACACTCTGTCCATGCCTCCTGTAATTAACAGTGCATATGTCGGAGCTGTTGAGGTCGGAGACAGCAACCTCTTTGTTGAAATGTCAGGCCCGGGCTTAAGGGATATTCTCCTCTGCGCCTCAATTATGGCATGTGACATGGCAGATATGGGCTTTACAATTGAGCCTGTTAAGGTTGTCTATCCGTACGAGACAGAGTTTGGAAAGGAAATTACAGTTCCTTACTACTTCCAGGACCCCGCTTCATGCACACTGGAAGATATAAAGCATGTTCTCGGTGAGGATATCAGTGCAGACGAGGCTCAGGAAGCTCTCGCAAGGATGGGAGTCTACAGTGTTGTGGAAGGTTCCCGCATTTACATTACATGTCCTGAATACAGAAATGATTTTCTGCATCCGGTAGATGTTGTTGAAGATGTCATGATCGGTTACGGTCTTGAGAACTTTGAGCCTGAGATCCCCAAGGACTTTACAATTGGCCGTCTTTCTCCTGCCGAGGAGTTTGGAAGAAAGGTCAGGGACATAATGGTAGGTCTTGGTTTCCAGGAGATGATGTACAACTACCTCGGAAGCAAAAGAGAGTATGCTGACAACATGAACATTTCAACTGACGGCATGATCTTCATTTCAAACCCCATGAGCGAAAACTACGAAGTTGTCCGCCCGTCAGTCCTGCCGTCTCTTCTTGAGAGTGAGGGCTCCTCACAGCACGCTGTCTATCCGCACAGAATCTTTGAGGTAGGCAAGACAGCTCATCTGGACAGCGCAGACAACAGTGGTACGGTCACCAGAAATACTCTTGGTTTCATGCTCTCTGACAACCAGGCCGGGTTCAATGACGTCAACAGTCTTGTAAACACCCTCATGTACTTTATTAAGAAGGAATACACTCTCAGAACTCCGGGAGAGGATGGCAGATTCATCCCGGGCCGTTGTGCTGAGATTGTTGTAGACGGTCAGAAAGTAGGTATCTTTGGTGAGGTTCATCCCCAGGTTCTTGAGAACTGGGGCTGTGCAGTTCCCACAGTTGTCTGTGAGATAGACCTGGACTGTCTTCTGTAAGATAATAAAGAGCAGAAATGAGAGATAAAGATAAGGCTTTTTGCCTTGACGCCCTGCGTCTCATGCTGAATTCCCGTTATTTTGAGGAAAAGACTGAGGAGCTTTTCAAAGCCGGCCTTATTCACGGCACAACCCACCTGGCCAACGGTCAGGAGGCCTGTCAGGCCGGTCTCTGTCTTGCTCTGGATGATCAGGACTGGATAGTTCCAACACACCGCTGTCACGGTTTTACAATCTGCAAGGGCTCAGACCCGTTTGCCATGTTCTCCGAGATGTTCGGTTCTTCCCACGGCCTTGCAAAGGGCCTTGGCGGAAGTATGCATATGCCGGATAAGAAGGCCTGTAACCTGGGCTCTTCAGCTGTTGTCGGAAGCGGAGTTCCTCTTGCAACCGGAATAGCTTTTTATTTTAAGAGAAAGGGCATTAACAACATAAGTGTTGCCATCTTCGGTGACGGAGCTACATCCCGAGGTTCTGTTCATGAATCCATGAACTTAGCCTCCGTGTGGTCTCTTCCTGTTCTCTTTTTCTGCGAGAACAACCTCTACGGTATGAGCGCCTCAAGTTCAGATATGATCAGTATAGAAAGGATTTCAGACAGGGCAGCTTCCTATTCCATGCCCGGTGTTACGGTAGACGGAAACAATATTCTTGAAGTCTATGAGGCATGCAAAAAGGCCGTGGATTATATTAAGGATGGTAAGGGCCCTTACTTTATTGAAGCTTTGACATACAGAACCAAGGGTCATTCAAAGAGTGACAGAAGGCTCTACAGAACGGCTGAGGAAGAGGCTTTCTGGGCTGAAAAAGATCCCATTAAGAACTTTGAGAGTTACCTGGTCAAAGAAGGTATTTTCACAGAAGAGGAAATAAAAGAGACAGAAGAAAAGTGCAGGCAGGGAATTGAAGCATGTGCTGAGAATGCTCTTTCAAAAGCCTCGGACTGTCTTACGGAAGAAGAGGCCATGAACCTCGTTTACGCAGGAGATGAGACATGACATTCAGAGAAGCTATCAGAAAGGCCATGGCAGACTCCATGCGTGAAGACAAGAATGTGGTTCTTCTTGGTGAGGATGTTGGTGTCTACGGCGGATGTTTTAAGGTTACAGAGGGTCTTGTAAAGGAATTTCCGGACCAGGTAATTAATACTCCTGTATCAGAAGAAGGTTTTACAGGTATGGCTGCAGGTGCTGCCATGATGGGCTTAAGACCTATTGTTGAGATTATGTATGCCGACTTCTTTACCCTTATTTTTGACCCTATTGTAAACCATGCAGCCAAGACTCACTTTATGAGCGGCGGTGATTTTAACTGTCCTATAGTTGTCCGTCTTCCCGAGGGAAGCGGTACAGGTCACGGGGCTCAGCACACACAGAGTCC
>JAILPZ010000011.1 GCA_024699225.1 Sphaerochaetaceae bacterium | reverse complement strand
AGTCTGAATGAAAGGAATAATATGAAAAGATTTTTAAAAGTATTGCTGACAGTTGTGCTTCTTGTAATGTGTGTTTCATGCACAGGTGCACAGTCAATTAAAGAAACATACGAAGAGAACGGAATTACCATAACTTATCCGTCTTCTTTTAATGAAGATAAGTTAAAGGGTACATTCATGCCTTACCCTGCAGGTGTTGATTCAGGCATGGGCCTGGGAGTTGTTGATTTCTATTATTTTGCCATGCCAAAGGCTGAGGTTAAAGCTGTATTAAATAGTGATACTTCCAATCTCACTGAGGAAGAAATTCAGAAGTTTACTTCATCAGAGGGAATACTTGCTGAGGTAGTCTCTATTGACGGAGACCGCGACGGGATGGCTTTTCTTACCATGCTCGGGCTGCCAGAGGAGAGTATAACTGAAGTTGGAAAGGCCTCAGATGTGACATTCTACGCTGTTGTGTTTCCTCAGATGATGGAAAGTGTTCTGGAGGGCTTCTCAGAGGAATACCGGGAAGAGTTTAAAGCTCTGCAGGCTTCACTTATTGAGGCTTTAAAGAGTGCTGAGTATTTTAAACCTGTCAGTGCTGAAGAGGCTTTAGTTGGAAACAAGATTAGTTTTGTTACCACGGATTCAGAAGGAAACAGCGTAAGCAGTGAAGAGATCTTTAGCAGAAACAAGGTTACCATGATAAATGTCTGGGCCACCTGGTGTCCTCCGTGTGTAGGTGAACTTGCAGCTCTCTCTCAGATGAATGAACGGCTTAAGGAGAAGGGCGCTGAGGTTGTAGGAATATGTGACGATCTTGGTACCGCTTATGAGACTTTCAAAAAGCTCTGTGAGGCAAATAATGTTACTTATTTAAACCTCCATCCTTTTGACGGTATGTATCAGGTTCTTGGACTTGAGGCTTTCCCTTCTTCTTACTTTGTAGACAGTGAGGGCTACCTTATTTCCCAGCCTATAGTCGGAGCTCCAGCAGACATGGCAACATACGAGAGTGTAATAGATTCTTATCTTGCAGGTTCTGTTGTTTCTGCCGAGAGTGTTGAATATGAAAGCTATGTTGTTAAGGTTTCGGATGAAGAGGGAAAACCTGTGGCAGGGGCAACAGTTCAGTTCTGCTCTGATACTTCCTGCGTGCTCGGAACTACTGATGAAAGCGGCTGCGCCTCCTTTAATGCAGAACCCGGTGTGTACACAGTGCACCTTCTGAAAGTGCCTGAGGGCTACCAGAACGTTTCAGAAGAGTTTACTACAGGCGTTTCCTACGGTGTGACTGAGATAACAGTTAGAAAATAAATAATTTTATTACAATGATTTATAAAGGTTCGGATTATTTATTTAATCCGGACCTTTTTTATTTGACATTCCACAAGGTGGAAGGTTTAAGCTTTATGCATCGGAGGATTTCGCATGAAGATAAATGAGGTTGAAAATCTTGTAGGAATCAGCAGAAAGAACATACGTTTTTATGAGGAGCAGAACCTTCTTTCTCCCAGAAGAGATCCATCGAACAGTTACAGGGACTACAGCAGTGAAGATGTTGAACGTCTTAAGACCATAAAGCTTTTGAGAAAGATAGGTATTTCCTGCGAAAGAATCAGAGAGGTCTTTGATTCAAATCTGCCTCTGTCTGAATGCATCAGAAATCAGGAGAGGGCGCTGGAGAAGCAGAGCCAGAATCTTTTGTGCATAAAAGATGTGTGCAGACAGATATCTGAAGAGGATTCTTCTATAGAAAGTATTGATTCTTCGCAGTGGCTTGAAAAGATAGATGAATTGGAAAAAGGAGGAACAAAATTTATGGATCCGAGAGAAAAAGATGTAAAAATCCGTAAGCGCGGTGCTGTGCTGTCTGCTGTGGCTTTTATAGCTCTGATGATCTTCGTAATTATTCTCTTCTCTGTTATGAACAGGGAGGCTCCGCTTCCACCAATTGTTTTTGTCTTTTTAATTGCATTCCCTGTAATTTTTATAATTTGTATTGTGGCTGTGCTCATGCAACGCATGAAGGAAATAAACAAAGGAGAACTGTATGAAGCTGGTAAGTATTGAGACCATCCCCGGAAAGAAGATTGAGGCTCTGGGAATAGTAAAAGGAACAGTCGTTCAGACAAAGAACGTAGGAAGAGATATTATGGCAGGGTTCAAGACCCTCGTTGGCGGTGAGGTTGTAGGCTATACAGAAATGCTTAATGAGGCCCGCCAGATTGCAACCAAGCGTATGATAGATGAAGCAGAAGAACTTGGAGCAGATGCCGTTGTGGCTGTACGCTACGGTTCTTCACAGGTCATGCAGGGTGCTGCTGAGGTTATAGCTTACGGTACAGCTGTAAAATTTCTTGACTGAACAATTGAAAAAAGTATGAAAAAAGTATTATCTAGCTGTCATGAAACGGATAATACTTTTTTTCAAAAATAATCTGATGCTTTCAGTCTCTCTTCTTGTGGCCGTCCCGGCTCTGGTTTTCTCGCCTGTAGACGGATGTTTTCTTGAGAGTATAGACTGGCGGACCCTCGGAACACTTTTCATGATGCTCACTGTACTTGAAGGGTTTAAACAGGAGAATATCTTTTCTCCTGTTATCCGTTTTGCTACAAAGTTCAGAAAACTCAGGGGTCTTTCCCTCTTTCTTGTTTTCGGTGTTTTCTTTTCATCTATGTTTGTGACAAATGATGTGTCTCTTATAATATTTGTACCGTTGACCATCATGCTGTTCAGGCAGGCAGAAAAGGAGAGTTTCATACTCCCTGTGATTTCACTTGAAAACATTGCTGCTGTAAGAGGTTCTCTGCTTACTCCGTTTGGAAGCCCTCAGAATCTGTTTCTTTTTGGAAAATTTGGTGTAAGTGCATCTGTTTTTATTCTTCACATGCTTCCTTTATGTGTGTTTTCAGCTGTTCTTCTGGTCGCTTTTATCTTTTTTTTGACAAGAAAAGAAAAGGAAGATATCTCATTTAATGAAGACTCTTCATCTGCGGAGACCGGATTTAATTTCAGGAAGTCAGTCTATGTTGTTTTGTTTCTGGTGATTCTGTCAGTAATAGTAAGTAGAACTGAATTATGGCCGTATGCAGTTGTTGTGGTTTTAGTATCTGTTTTGGTAACCGATAAAAGAATTCTTTTAAAGACAGACTATGTTCTTCTTGTAACATTCCTCTGTTTTTTCATATTTTCTTCTTCCATAACATCAAACCCTGCAGTTTCAGGTTTCTTGAGTTCCCTTGTGTCCGGTCATGAGTACTGGTGGTCAATAGCAATCAGTCAGATAATATCAAATGTTCCTGCATCTATTGTTTTATGGCCGTTTACCATAAACAATGCGGCTCTTATTTATGGCCTTGATACTGCAGGGCTGTGTTCATTAATCGGCTCACTTGCCTCAGTGATTAACTACAGGATTTATGTCCGCTCATATCCTGAGAACGGCAAGGCCTTTATAAAAACTTTTACATTAATCAGCTGGGCGTTCCTGTCTGTTGTGCTGATTCCGGGTTATTTGTTAAGCTCCTGGCCATTTGTATGATGTTTGTTTCCACATGCCATTGTTGAAATAGTTTTCTTTGATTATTATTAATCAGTAAGGTAAGTGATGAATAAACTATTAGACGGCATCAGTGCCTCTGCAACTGTTGCATTCAACAATATGGCAAAGAAGATGAAGCAGGAGGGCAAATCAATTGTCTCTCTTGCCGGCGGAGATCCTGACTTTGAAACTCCGAAACGCATAAGAGATGCGTTATCTTCAGCTGTATCTTCAGGTAAAACTCACTACTGTGACTCACGCGGTATTACACCGTTAAGAGAACGCATTGCTTTAAAACTTAAGACGGAAAACGGTATTTCCTGTACGGCGGATAATATTCTTGTCACACCCGGTGCAAAGTATGCCATCTACCTTGCTGTTATGAGCATCTGCTCTGCCGGTGATGAGGTTCTTCTTCCTCAGCCATCCTGGGTTTCATATGAGGCCATGGCCCGTCTGGCCGGTGCAGTTCCTGTCGGCTTCCCGCTTTCTGCTTCTGATAATTTTATTTTAACTGAGGCTCTTCTTGAGTCTTACATTACAGAGCGTACCAGACTTCTTATTATCAATTCACCGAACAATCCTACGGGCAGAGTCTTAACTGCTTCCGAATGGGAGGCTGTTCGCTCAGTTGTAAAGAAGCATGATTTATACCTTATCTCTGATGAGGTTTATGAAAAGATAATCTTTGACGGCAGGAAAAATATAAGCCCTGCTTCATTTGAAGATATTAAAACTAAAACCATTACCATAAACAGCTTTTCAAAAAGCTACGCCATGACAGGCTGGAGAATAGGGTACATGTGTGCCCCAAAATTTGTTACAGAACTGTGCTATCTTCAGTTGTCACACGAGATATCCTGCACAAATGAGTTTGTTCAGTATGCGGCTCTTGAAGCTTTCAACTGTGAAGAAGAAAGTGCGGCCATGTGTGCTGAATATGAAAGACGCAGGGACTATCTTGTGCAAGAGATTTCTTCTCTTCCCGGTTTTAAGGTTATAAAGCCGGAGGGGGCCTTCTATCTGTGGGTGCATATTGAGCATGAGAACATGGACAGCAGTGCTCTTGCCATGTGGCTTTTGGAAAAGGCCGGTGTAGTAACTGTTCCGGGAGATGCGTTTGGAAAGGGCGGGGAAAAGTGTTTAAGACTTTGTTTTGCCTATTCCTTCTCAGATCTTGAAGAAGCTGTAAGGAGAATTAAGAAGTGTTTATAGACGAACATAATGTTTGTAATGATGAATTTAAGATAACAACATACAACGTAGACTCAGCATACAGGGCTCTTCCTGAATTTTACTTTGATGTTGTTCAGGAAATATCAGGTGTTCACAGCTACGAAGGCCATGTTGCAGTTCCTCATTTAAATGCTGAGGGCAAGAGCTGGGTTATAACCAGAACCATCATGGACATTTACTCATATCCGAAATGGCCTGAGGTTCTGAAGGTCAGAACAGGCATTCCTTTTGCAAAAAGCTACTATGCTCCGAGAGCCGTTGTTGCTTCTGACAGCTCGGGAAATCCTGTTTTCTCTGCCAAGTCCATGTGGGCTGTAATAGATATTCAGTCACGCATGCCTTTAAAGATGGCAGAAATATCTGAGAAGATCGGTCCTGTTACCTACACAGACGGACCTTTTATTGATTGCGGAAAGAGAAGCCCCAAGCTTGATACGGATGCTATGGTTCAAAAGCCTCTTTTTTCAGAGTACAAGCCGGATCACAAGTTCTATGACACAGATATAAACGGACATACAAACAACATAGTTTATTTGAAGTGGATGCTTGAGGCCATGCCCTTTGACTACATGAAAAAACACAATCCGTCTTACATAGATATCAACTGGCTTCATGAGGTTCACGTAAGTGACAGTGTTGAAGTTAAGGTCTATGAGCTGGAGGAGAATTCATTTGGCTATATTGCAAGTAATCTTACAAAGAATGAGATTTCCAGCGTAGGACAGATTAACTTCAAGAGCTTTGAGGAGTTCTCAAAGTAGAGCTGCAGGTTTTTTCTGCGGTGCCGGAAGTACGAAAAAATCTAACATCCATTACCAAAAATTTAAAAATAGTTGGAAAAACTCCTCGTTAATCTCAAATTGCTGCTTTCACATAGTCTATAAAGGTCTCATCTGCAACAGGAAGAGGTTTACCCTTAAGCCAGACAAACATGTACTCAACAAAGCGGCCTGAGTTAACTATTTCCTTGGCAATAATTCTGTCGTTGAGAACATAAGACGTTCTGGGAAAAAGACTTATTCCAATATTGCATCCTGCCATGGCTGCTACATCCAGATAGTTGTCCATGGTACAGACTATATTCGGTTCACAGTTAATTTCCTTAAACCACTTGTATATTAATCTGTTCATGGCCTCACGGCTCGGAACAATCAGAGGCTGGCCTCTTAAATCTTCAAGATTAATTGTATCCCCATCAAGTTTTGCAAGTGGATTGTCCTTACTCATGAAGGCTGTCATCTTTTCCTGACCTACCTTGAAGCTGTTTAACAGAGTCTGGTCACAGGGGGCTGTTATTACGGCTAAGTTGATAAGACCGCTTCTAAGGCGCTCAATCAGTTCATCACTGTTTCCATCCATGATTCTGAACTTAACATTAGGATATTTCTTAATAAAAGCCTCAACCCATTTGGATGCTATGTCCGGAGCAGAGCCTTCAACAAGACCTATGGAGATAGTTCCGCTTATTCCTTTGTGCATGGTTTTAATTTCACTGGAAGTCTTGTCAGTAAGATTAATAATTTCTTTTGCATGACGGTAGAGAAGCTTGCCTGAGTCTGTAAGAATCAGATGGCGCTTGCCCCTTATAAACAAAATGGTGTCAAGCTCATCTTCCAGTGCCTTGATCTGGTTACTGAGCGGCGGCTGACTTATATTCAGACGCTCAGCTGCGTGAGTAATATTTAATTCTTCGGCAACGGCAACAAAGTACCTTAAAACCCTTATGTCCATAGAACGCCTCTCTACTATCAGTTTACCATACTCAAAAGATATGAATACCCTAATATAATATGTATTTGTTAGTTTTTGCTCAAGTGCGTATAATCGCAAACATATATTTTTTTAGTGGTACAACCACTGGCCAGGAGAGAAAAACAGAATGCGTCTTACTGAGTACGCAAAGAAAAGATAAAGCTGCAAAGAAATACGGACTGGACGGAGACTATGTTGCAGGTGCAAACATTGCTGCGTTCACGAAGGTTGCAGAAGCTATGGAGACTCAGGGGGTAGTCTAAACAATGTGTTCAATTATCGGTTATACATCCAGTCATTATTCATCTGATTACGTCGGCAAATTTTTCGACAGAACTGTTTCAAGAGGACCTGATTGTTCCTCCTTCAAGTATGTCGGAAACAACACTTATCTCGGCTTTCACCGCCTTGCCATCATGGACTGTGAAAATACAGGCATGCAGCCTTTCTTCCTTGATAATAACGCCGTAGTCTGCAATGGTGAGATTTACGGATTCAGACCGATAAAGGAACAACTTAAGAAAAAGTACTCTTTTAAAAGTAATTCTGACTGCGAGGTTCTTCTTCCACTGTATAAAGAGAAGGGCGTTCAGATGTTCAAAGATCTTGATGCTGAGTTTGCACTTATCATCTATGACAGTGAAACATCTTCCTTAATTGCAGCCAGAGACCCGATTGGTATAAGACCTCTGTTTTACGGCTACCTCAGTGACGGTAACATTATTTTCTGCAGCGAGGCCCGCTGTCTTGTCGGTCTGTGTGATAAAGTCACTTCTTTCCCTCCCGGCCATTATTACAAGGACGGACAGTTTGTAAGATTTGCGGATGTCTCCAAGCCGGATACGATTGTGCATGAAGATATTGATACCGTCTGCCGTAAAATCAGAGACCTCCTTATAGACGGCGTAGAGAAAAGACTGGATTCAGACGCTCCTCTTGGTTTCCTCCTCTCAGGCGGCCTGGACTCAAGTCTTGTCTGCGCCATTTCTTCTAAAATTCTTGGGCGCAAAATAAGAACCTTTGCAATAGGCATGGATACAGATCCGATAGATCTTAAGTATGCTGCAGAGGTTGCCTCTTTCATAAACAGCGACCATATGGAAGTGAGAATGACGGAGGAAGAGGTTCTTTCCAACCTTGAAACCGTCATTTCCATCCTTGGCACCTGGGATATTACAACCATCAGGGCCAGTATGGGTATGTATTTGTGCTGTAAGGCAATACATGAGAAAACAGATATAAAAGTCCTGCTCACAGGAGAAATCTCAGACGAACTGTTCGGATACAAATATACGGATTTTGCCCCCTCAGCAAAGGCCTTCCAGGAAGAATCTGAAAAGCGCATCAGGGAGCTTCATTACTATGATGTTTTAAGAGCTGACCGCTGTATCTCAGATAACAGTCTTGAGGCCCGTGTACCGTTTGGGGATCTCTCTTTTGTTAAATACGTCATGTCCATTGACCCGTCCCTTAAGATGAATACCTACAACATGGGTAAGTACCTTCTCAGAAAGGCTTTTGAAAAGGACAATATTCTTCCTTCTTCCATTCTCTGGAGACAGAAGGCTGCCTTCTCAGATGCTGTAGGTCACAGTATGGTTGACGGTCTTAAGCAGTATGCAGAGAAAAAGTATTCAGATGAAGAATATGAAATTAAGAGAAACCGTTATGAGCACTGCTGTCCTTTTACAAAGGAAAGTCTTCTGTATAGAGAAATATTTGAAAAATACTATCCCGGACAGGACAGATTAATTCCTGACTACTGGATGCCGAATAAGGACTGGGAGGGCTGCAATGTTTCAGACCCTTCAGCCAGAGTGCTTTCAAACTACGGAGACAGCGGAAAATAAGGAGAGAGCTATGAAAGAGACTATTAACGTACCTGAAATGTTTGCAAGTCATGTTTTTACAGAAAAAACCATGAAAAAATACATTTCTGAGGAGCATTTTAAGCTGTACAGAACCTGTATTGAAACGGGAAAGAGCCTTCCCATGGATACTGCAGATGCTATTGCTGAAGGTATGAAAAACTGGGCCATTTCCCTTGGCGCCACACACTATACACACTGGTTCCAGCCGCTTAACGGAGGAACTGCAGAAAAGCACGAGAGTTTCATAGCTCCCGACGGAAAGGGCTCTGTGATTATGGAGTTCTCAGGAAAGGAGCTTGTAAAGGGAGAACCAGACGCTTCCTCATTTCCGTCCGGAGGTCTCAGGGCAACCTTTGAGGCCCGCGGTTACAGTGCCTGGGATCCTACTTCTCACGCCTTTGTATACGACGGAAGCCTCTGCATTCCAACCATGTTCTTCTCCTACTCAGGCGAGGCCCTGGATAAGAAGACACCGCTTCTACGTTCAGTAAAGGCTCTGAACACACAGGCTGTGAGGGTTCTGAGAATACTCGGAGACACAGAGACAAGCTATGTCACACCTATGGCCGGAGCAGAGCAGGAATACTTTCTTCTTGATAAAGAAATGTTTGAAGAAAGAGAAGACCTCAAGATCTGCGGGAGAACTCTGTTCGGGTCAAAACCACCTAAGACACAGCAGCTTGAAGACCACTATTTCGGCTCCATAAAGCCAAGGGTCTCTGCGTTTATGAAGGACCTGGAGGCAGAGCTCTGGAAGCTCGGAATCCCGGCTAAGACAAAGCACAACGAGGTAGCACCGTCCCAGCACGAGATGGCCCCTGTATACTGCGACTGTAACACGTCAAATGATCAGAACCAGCTAACCATGAACCTCATGAGGCGCGTAGCAGACCGCCATGGCCTTGTCTGCGTGCTTTCCGAAAAGCCCTTTGACGGGGTTAACGGCAGCGGCAAGCACAACAACTGGTCAATTGCCACAGACAGGGGAGAGAACCTCTTCTCGCCGGGAAAAACTCCTGACCAGAACGCCCGCTTTCTCCTCTTCCTTTCTGCCTTTATTGCCGCAACAGATGATTACCAGGAACTTTTGCGCTGCTCCGTATCCTACGCAGGCAATGACAACCGCCTCGGCGGCAATGAGGCCCCGCCGGCTATCATATCCGTCTTCATAGGAGCTGAGCTTCAGGCTGTTGTGGACTCAATTGTAACTGACAGCAGTTACAACCGTGCAGCGATCAAGCCCATTAAGGTCGGTATAGACTCCATGCCGGTAATTCCGCGTGATACTACGGACCGCAACCGCACAAGCCCGATAGCATTTACGGGAAACAAGTTTGAGTTCCGTATGCCCGGTTCAAGCCAGTCCATCTCGGGCCCGAACGTTATTCTCAACACAATAGTTGCAGAAAAACTCGGTGAATATGCAGACAGGCTTTCTTCTGCAGATGAGAGAAGCTTAAAAGAAGCACTTCACGATCTTGTAAAGAGCGAGCTTACCAAACACTCAAGGATAGTGTTCAACGGAAACGGTTACGACAGCTCATGGATTGAAGAGGCTAAGGAAAGAAGACTGAGCAACCTCAGAACAACGGCAGATGCTCTTCCGTGTTACCTTACGGAAAAGAATATTGCCCTTATGGAGAAACACAAGGTTCTCTCCCGTTCAGAGATGATTGCAAGAGACGAAATACATGTTGAAAAGTACTGTAAGACAATATCAATTGAGGCCAGTACCCTAATTGATATGGCACAGAGGGAGATTATCCCCGCAGTTTCTGCCTTTGAGGAGAAACTGTGCTCCACAGCATTAAAGAGAAAAGACCTGATTAAAAAGGCCTCCCTTGATGTTGAAACCACTCTTTGCCGCCGCCTTGCAGAATCAAATACCACTCTTATGGAACTTCTTGACAGGTTAAATGTTGCCCTGTCAGATTCTCCTGAGTTCTCCGATTATGCATCGGTAAGGTACTTCCATGACGAGGTACTCTCACTCATGAATCAGATTCGGGAGGTCATTAACCTGGAAGAGGTCCTTGTCCCGGAAAGCTACTGGCCATACCCGTCTTACAGACAGCTGTTATTTTCAGTATAAGTGAGGGTTTTTTATGTGCGGTATAGTCGGTTATACAGGAAGGGAACAGGCTGCAGGTATTCTTCTGGACGGGCTGAGAAAGCTTGAATACAGAGGTTATGATTCTGCAGGTATTGCAGTACGAAACGGAGCAGAGCAGGCCCAGGTTGTAAAGACTCTGGGTAAGCTAGATTCGTTGATCTCACTGACAGACGGCGGAAAGACTCTTATGGGAAAATGCGGCATAGGTCATACAAGATGGGCAACCCATGGAGTTCCTTCTGTTGCAAATGCACATCCGCACGTAAGCGGAAACTGCAGAAATACAGGAAACGGGCCTGTTGAATCTGCTGTTGTTGGAGTTCACAACGGAATAATTGAAAACTACATGGAGCTTAAGGAAAAGCTTCTCACTCACGGTTACATGTTCTACAGTGAAACCGATACTGAGGTTCTTGTAAAACTTGTTGATTATTACTATCGCAAGTACAAAATAGGACCCATAGATGCCATTAACAGAACCATGGTCCGTGCAAGGGGAAGCTACGCCCTTACTCTTATGTTCACCGACTATCCCGGGGAAATCTATGCAGCAAGAAAGGATTCTCCGCTGATTATTGGAAGGACTGAAGATGCATCATTTCTTGCATCAGATGTTCCTGCCATACTTAACTACACAAGGGATGTTTACTACATTCAGAACCACCAGAGTGCAAGAATTACACCGGATTCTGTAACATTTTTTGATCTTAACGGAGATAAGGTTGTACTTCCTGAAACACATATTGAGTGGGATGCACTATCTGCTGAGAAGGACGGATATGAGCATTTTATGCTCAAGGAAATCCACGAGCAGCCAAAGGTTGTATCAAACACGTTGAAGGCACTTGATTTTCAAAGCATTGGCCTGACAGATACGGTTCTAAAAGGTATAAGGCAGATTTGTATAACAGGCTGCGGCTCAGCGTGGCATGTGGGTATGGCTGCCCAGTATGTGATAGAAGATCTTGCTTCGGTTCCTGTCAGGGTAGAGCTTGCCTCTGAATTCAGGTACAGAAGTATTCCTTTCTCAGAAGGAACACTTGTAATAGTTATTTCCCAGTCAGGCGAGACTGCCGATTCTCTTGCTGCATTAAGAAAGGCAAAGGAATGCGGTCTTATGGTTCTTGCTGTTGTAAATGTTATGGGCTCTTCAATTGCCAGGGAGGCAGATTTTGTTCTTCATACCGTAGCCGGTCCGGAAATATCTGTTGCTACTACAAAGGCCTTCAGTGCCCAGCTTATCTGTATGGACCTTTTTGCCATACAGCTCGGTTATGTAAAAGGGCTTATTTCTCAGGAAAAATATGATTTTTATATTAAGGAAGCTTCACTTCTTCCTGATAAGATTCAAATGATTCTGGACGACAAGCAGAAGCTTCAGTGGCTTTCTACAAAACTTGCAGCACAGAAGAGTATGTTTTTTATAGGTCGTTCTCTTGATTATTCAATCTGTCTTGAGGGCAGTCTGAAAATGAAGGAGATAAGTTATATTCACAGCGAGGCCTATGCTGCGGGAGAGCTTAAGCACGGAACTATCAGTCTTATAGAAGAGGGTACTGTTGTTCTGGGGGTCATGACAGAAAAATCAGTTTTAGAGAAAACCTATTCAAACATGGTTGAATGCAAAGCCCGCGGTGCATATCTTGTTTCCATCGTTTCCGGCAATACCGGAAAGCTTAAGGAAATAGATTTTAATATCTGTATCCCTGACTGTGACGCAGTATTTACTCCGTCTCTTGCAATTGTACCACTGCAGCTTCTTAGCTATTACACGAGCATAAACCGGGGTCTTGATGTTGATAAACCCAGAAATCTGGCCAAGAGCGTTACTGTTGAGTGAGGTTCAGTATGGATTACAAAAAACTTAAAGATGATTGTGTTAAATGGATAAGGACCTTTTTTGAGGAGAACGGTAAGGGCTGTAATGCCGTAATAGGTATTTCCGGTGGTAAGGACAGCTCTGTCACAGCAGCCTTATGCGTAGAAGCTCTTGGGAAGGACAGAGTAATAGGAGTTCTTATGCCGGACGGAGTACAGCCTGACATAAGTTCTTCAAATCTTCTTGTAAAACATCTTGGAATAAAGAGTTATACAGTAAACATCAGAGATGCTGTGCAGGGCGTGATTAAAAGTCTTCCTTTCCCTCTTTCCCGTCAAGCCTCCATTAATCTTCCTCCAAGGATACGTATGGCTACACTTTATGCAGTCTCCCAAAGTCACAACGGCAGGGTTGCAAATACCTGCAATCTTTCAGAGGACTGGGTAGGGTATGCCACCAGATACGGAGATGGAGCCGGGGATTTCAGCCCTCTTTCACGCCTTACCGTTGAGGAAGTAAAGGGGATGGGAAAAGTGCTGGGATTGCCTGAGGTTCTTGTAGAGAAGGCTCCTTCTGACGGTCTTACGGGCAAAACTGATGAGGATAATCTCGGGTTCTCCTATGAGGTTCTTGACCGTTATATAAGAACGGGAGAGATAGATAATCTGAAGACCCGAGAAAAAATAGATAAGCTGCATAAGGCAAATCTTTTTAAACTGCAGGGCATTCCGTGTTTTGTACCTTCGGAGGAGTAGCATGACTAAATACATATTTGTAACCGGTGGCGTCGTTTCTGGCCTGGGAAAAGGTATTACGGCAGCATCTTTGGGAAGGCTTTTGAAGGAAAGGGGACTGAAGGTAGCAGCCCAGAAACTTGATCCGTACATAAATGTGGATCCGGGTACCATGAGTCCGTATCAGCATGGAGAGGTCTATGTTACGGAAGACGGTGCGGAAACAGACCTGGATCTCGGGCATTACGAGAGATTTATAGATGAGGATCTGAACAGATTCTCCAATCTTACTACCGGTAAGGTGTACCACAATGTTCTTGAGCGTGAACGTCAGGGCGGATATCTTGGGTCCACCGTACAGACCATTCCACATATCACAGATGAAATAAAAACCTTTATCTACCGTGTTGGAAAGGAAACAGATGCAGATGTGGTTATTACTGAAATAGGCGGAACCATAGGAGATATTGAAAGTCAGCCTTTCATTGAGGCTATAAGACAGGTAGGCCTTGAGGTGGGGCGTGAGAATGCTCTTTATATTCATGTGACACTTGTTCCATATCTGAAGGCCAGTTTTGAACATAAGTCCAAACCCACACAGCACAGTGTCAAGGAACTTCAGGGGATGGGAATATCTCCGGATATTGTTGTTCTGCGCGTGGATGAGAAGATTACTGACCCGTCCATTTTCTCAAAGATTGCTCTTTTCTGTAATTTAAAGGAGGACTGCGTAATAGAAAATCTTACCCTTCCAATTTTGTATGAGGCTCCTCTTATGCTGGAGAAGGAAGGATTTTCACGCGTTGTCTGCCGTGAGCTTAAACTTGAGGCAAAAGAGCCGAGACTCCAGCAGTGGCAGGACATGGTTGAGAGAATAAAGCACCAGAGCAAAAGCGTTAAAATCGGTCTGGTGGGAAAATATGTTCAGCTTCATGATGCGTATTTATCCGTTGCAGAGGCTCTTCGTCATGCTGGTTTCTCCCTTGACTGCCGTGTGGATATTACCTGGATAGACTCGGAGACCATAACAGCTGATTCTGTTGAGAATATTCTTAAAGATATGGACGGGATTATTGTCCCGGGAGGCTTTGGAACCAGAGGAACAGAGGGCATGATTATCTGCGCCCGTTATGCAAGAGAGCACCATGTTCCGTATTTCGGAATTTGTCTTGGCATGCAGATTGCAGTAATAGAATTTGCAAGAAACGTATGCTCTCTTGATAATGCAAACTCAAGGGAGTTTGACGGAGCAACTCCTTATCCTGTAATAGACTTCATGCCGGGTCAGTATGATGAGATTAACAAGGGCGGAACCCTCAGACTGGGAAAATATCCATGCATTCTGAAAGAGGATACAGCTATTTATAACTGCTACACCGTGCACGAGATTTCAGAGCGCCACAGACACAGATATGAGGTTAACAATAACTTCAGGGATGTTCTGGAGAAGGGAGGGCTTACTCTTTCAGGTCTTTCACCGGATAAGAGACTTGTTGAAACTGTGGAAATCAGCAGTGAGGATTTCTATGTTGGTGTTCAGTTCCATCCTGAATTCAAGAGCAGGCCGAACAGACCTCACCCGCTTTTTCAGGGCTTTATCAGCGCCTCTTTGAAAGGACGTTAATAGATACTGCTATGGCGTAAGCAAAGCTGAATATAAGTACTATCCATATAAACGAGGCAAGAATGCTCTGATCGCGGACCATGAGAAACGGGTAGGGACCTCTGACTATACCTGCTGCATTCAGTGGAATAAGAATTACAGCGTAGACAGCGGTAAACATAAGGCCCTGAAGAGGAAGTTTTTTGTTATATATCTCAGGCTTTTCAAAGACTGTGTAGCTGATTATGGCTAAAACAGGGCAGAGGGTATGCATGTAGAGCATGGAGCCGTAAGTCATGAGAAAGACAAAGTTGGCCACCAGTGTGTTCTTGCAGTCGGGTTCTCCAAGTGTAGTTGGCGTGAGAATAAAGATAACAACCAGAAGAGTGACAGTTACAACGCATGTTGCCATGTACTTTAGTCTTGAAACAAACTGAGGGACGGATTCTGCTTTTCCCTTAAGTATGGGGATGGAGTAAATGACTGTCAGAACAGATGAAATGCAGAGAAAGTAGTTGCTTAAAACCGTGTAGTAGACAAACATGGCAAGCCCGTTTTCCCTGTAGACAATCGGGGTGGCAATTATTTCAAACAGGATAATTGCGCAGTTAAGTACTACGGATACAAGTGCTTTTCTTTTTGTTTCAGCCATTATTCTATTCTCCCTGAATAAAATTCTATCATAACGGGAAAACAATGCCTATTAAAGTAAGGTCATGTGGATTTAGAAGCTTTTCTGGAGTATAATTTACCTATGATTCGTTTCTATAAACCAACGTTGAAAAGAAAAGATATGGACGGGGTTCTCCAGACTATGGTAAATGAGGAGATAGGCCCCGGTGAGAGCAGCAGACTCTTTACCCAGATGTTTGCCGAGCGTGTCAAATGTTCAAAGGGTCTGTCCTTCAGGACCTATCCCGACTGTATAGACACAGCCCTTAAGGTTTTGGGTATTGATGAAACTTCTACTGTTGCCATTTCTCTGCTTGCCCCTTCTGTTTACTATCACGAGCTGAAGAAGACGGGGTGTACTGTTGTATTTGTAGATGTGGACAGGGAGAACGGACTTCCGGATGAACAGAGTGTTCTTTCAAGCGGTGCTCAGTTTCTTGTTCTTTATGATACATGTGGTTCTCTTGCCCTGAAGTACAACAGGGAAAGTACATATGCAGAGAAGGTCTCTTATGGAGACGTGAAAATCCTGGAGGACGTATCTGAAGCCCTCGGAGCTTTCTGCGGTGAAGAGTATGTACCCGGAGACTGGGGCAGAGTTGTTGTCTCTTCCTTTGAGGATAATAATATTGTCTCATGTGCAGGCGGTGCAGCACTTGCTGTAAAAAATGATTGTCTTTCCCCTCTTAAAGATCAGACTGTGTCAATCTACAGCCGCATGACAGACTTAAATGCCTCTCTTGGAGCCGTTCAGCTTCAGAATCTGGACAGCAACTGTGAAAGAAGCCGCAAGATATGTCAGAGATATACTCAGAAGCTCATGCAGACAAAGCATAAGGCCTTTGGTCTTACTCTGCTTGATTTCAACAGTTCCTGCTCGTGTTTTGCAGTTTTTCTGGATTCAAAGCCTGAGGATTCCATTAAGTTCGGTGCAAGAAACGGAGTTCCTGTTGTCAGGACATTCAGTGACAGCATTTGCAGTATTTATGAAGGAGATTTATTTGCTTCTTTCCCTGTTTCTGCTGCATACTATTTCAGAACCGTATCTTTCCCGGTTTATCCTTTCTTAAAGGATTCTGAGATAGATCTTATAGCTAAAGTAATAGCTCACCTTCTGTGAGTTGAGGACAGTGATATGGAAATTAGAAAAGTTGCTGTTTTTGCAAACCCTGAAAGACGCAATGTTTTGAATGTATACAATAAAATCAGTTCTTTTTTAAAAGAAAAGGGCGTAGAGACAGAGCTTGTTTCATTAACTTCCACCTCGTCAGATTCTTCTCTGACTGCTCCTGCGTGCGACCTGGCTGTCTCTCTCGGAGGAGACGGTACAGTTCTTTCGTGTGCATGGCTTGTACGCGGAACACGGACCCCGATTCTTGCCGTTAACATGGGTACATTCGGTTATGTTGCAGAGACCTCTGTAGCAGAGGTTCTTGATGTGCTCTCATCCTGCATTGAATCCCGTATCGTTGTTGAAGAGAGAATGAGACTTGAGGTAACGGTTAGAAGGAAGGGCAGGATTGTATTTGAAGATTCAGCTTTAAATGAAATAACTGTATCTACAGTCTCACATGCCAAAATGGCAAGGCTTAACCTCTTTATTGACGGGGTTATGGCTGCAAACCTTAAGGCTGACGGTGTTATATTTGCAACCCCTACCGGATCTACTGCCTATAGCCTTTCAGCCGGTGGTCCTATTGTAGATGCAAAGATTAAAGCTATTATCATTAATCCTGTAAGCCCGTTCACAATCAGTGCCAGACCTCTTGTTGTTTCAGATTCAACTGTAATAGAGGTTCAGATTCCCAGACAGGTTGCAGGAATAGATGTTATATCTGACGGACACGGAATATTCGGAGCAGAGGAAGGAGATTGTGTAACAATCAGAAGAAGCCCTGTAAGTTCCTGTTTTATTCAGAACAACAGCAGAAACTCTATTGAGATTCTAAGAGATAAACTCGGCTGGGCCGGAGGCTTTAATGCTTGAACATCTGGAGATCAGAAATTTCGCATTAATTGAAGAACTCTCTGCTGATTTTCACGAAGGTTTCAATGTTATTACCGGTGAAACCGGAGCAGGTAAGTCAATTATTCTCGGAGCCCTGGGCCTTCTTATGGGAGAAAGGGCAGATTCTTCTGCCATAAGAACAGGCGCTGATGAGATGACTGTAAATGCTGTAATTTCCATTCCGGATGGTCATGAGGCTTATATGTGGCTCAGAGACCATGATATGGAAGCTGAAGACGGTGCCATAGTTGTAAAACGCACCGTGAAAAGAAACGGAAGATCCCTTGTAAGTGTTCAGGGACAGATTGTCACAAGAAGTGAACTTACAGAGCTTGCAGAGACCATGATAGACATGCACGGTCAGAGTGAGCACCAGAGTCTTCTGTCTTCAGACCGTCAGCGCCGTGTTCTTGATTTTTACTCAAAAAACAACAGTCTTCTTCAGGATGTTTCCGACCTCAGCAAAAAGATTTCCAATCTGCTTTCTGAATATGAAAACACAAAGGCTATGGCTGAAGAGGGCAGAAGGCAGCAGGACTACCTGAGCTTTGCATTAAATGAGATTAAGGACGCTTCCCTTACGTTAGAGGAAGAGGACGAGATTCGTGAGAAAGTCAGCGTATTCAGTCATTTTGAACAGATATATGAGAATCTCAGTATCAGTACTGATAAATTAAAGGAAGCTTCACATCTTTTGCATGATGCTTCTTCTTTTACTGCAAAGGCTGCAAAACTTGATTCTTCGCTTACAGATTTTACAGCAAGACTTGAGAGCCTTAGGATTGAGCAGGAAGATATTTCAGAAGGACTGAGGGATTATCTGAATAACGTAGATTTCTCTGAAGAAGCTTTAAATCTTATGCAGGACCGTCTTGCTTTGATTCAGAAGCTTAAGAGAAAGTACGGGCCGACTGTTTCAGATGTTCTCGCTTTTGCTGCTTCTGCAGAGGAAAAACTCAACCTTTGTGAGGATTCAGAGTATAGAATAGGGGCCCTGGAAAAAGAGCTTGAGACTGCCAGGTCTTTATATAAAAAGGCCTCTGATGTTCTCTTTATGAGCAGAAAAAAGAACGCCGGCGTGCTTGAAAAAGCAGTGGAAGAGACTTTAAGGACACTGGGTATGCCTCAGTGCAGGTTTGAAATACCTGTTGAACATGATGAGAATAAGGTATCTTCCAACGGCAGTGACAGCGTTAAGTTCTTCATAAGTGCAAATCCGGGAGAGCCTCTTAAGGAGATGCGCGAGATAGCTTCAGGTGGAGAACTCAGCAGGGTAATGCTTGCTTTAAAAGCTGTTCTTTCTGATTCAGATGATATACAGACCCAGGTGTTTGATGAGGTTGATTCGGGAATAGGCGGGTCAGTTGCACTTCGTCTCTCTGCATGTCTTAAGGACCTTTCCAGAAGAAAGCAGGTTATAGCCATTACTCACTTAGCCTCAATTGCTTCAAAGGCAGATTCTCAGTTTGTAGTAAGAAAGAGTGTTGAGAATGGAAGAACCTACACCCATCTTGAGGTGTGTGAGGGAGAGAATCGTGTTCACGAGATTGCCCGTATGCTTTCAGGAGACGAGGAAGAGCTTACTCTCTCCCATGCCAGAAGTCTTCTTGCTGAAGACCTCAGCACCACCAGTAAGTGAAGTTGAGGTCCTTTCTCAGCTGAAGCAGAGTTTCCTTTGATATTTTTGTTTCCTTCTTTCCTGTCAGAACAGGATAAATCTCATTCTGAAGAAGGGTTATATCCGGATGGATTTCTTCTGATCTTATGGAAGAAAGCACAGTTATAAGATCAAGAGCATTTTTTTCTGTAAGAAGAGATCTTGATGCAAGCTCTGCATAATAATTCATCTGTCGGTCAAACAGATTCTTAATAGACATAACATCAGATATTCTTCCGGCAACCTTTACAAAGCTGATAAGAGGCCATATGTTCTTAAGGTTCTCAACCTTCATGTTATCCGGGTTTCTCAGATATGATTTGATAATCTTCACATAGACTGCAGCATTCTCGGAAGAAATCATGTCGTTTGACGCTTTACTGCTGTCTGAAGAGAAGAGGAACATGAATTTTTGAGCATCTGAAGAGAGCTTTAAGAGCCTGTCTTCTGAGACACGCATGGAGACGCTGCTGTTCAGCCACTTTCTAATATCATAGCTCATAAGCCTAGGAATACTGTTGCTTGAGAATGTGTATGAGTAACCTGTTTTCTTGCTCCTGAAGACCAGTGAAAGAGTTCCTGCCTGTGAAGAAACATCCTCATAGGTGTAAGTTATCTCGTCCAGAATCAGAGTGTCCTTTACGGTCACTGAAGATTTATTCAGAGAAACCAGCTTGAACAGTCCGTATCTTTTCTTCTCATATTCCTTGTCTGCAATTCTTGAGTTGATAAGGAAATATGCACAGGCTTCAACCTCAGGAGGAACAGTTCCTATAAGCTTTCTTGCTATATCTTCACCGGTTCCAAAAGAAGGTATGTTGCTCTGAGCCTCTGAAAGATCTCTTAAAAGAGACATGAGTATGTTTTCTGTAGAAACAAAGTTCTGAATTCTGTTTGCACAGCAGATTGCATACTGTATGCACTGAGAGGGTTCAATTCCGGAAATGTCATTAAAGAACCAGCCGCAGCTTGTATATGAGAACATGCAGTTCTTCATGGCATCCAGAAGTTCTGCAAGTATAATGCTCTCACTGTTGGTGAGGTTCATTCCTGTTGCACTCTTAAAGGATTTTACGTATGAAGCTACGGTTATTCTTCCTGAGAGAACCTTGCCAAAGCCTTCAAGGAATGAATCCGGTGATACGTTGGGATCAAGTATTTTTTCGACTTCTGCATCAAAAACACGTCTTGCTTTCTTTTCAAGTTTGTTAAAGGCCTGTCTCATGGGTGTGCGCCATTTCTGGTTCCATGAGTCATCTCCGCCTGTGTGACAGCCACAGTCACGGTACCATCTGCCTACACCATGGCTGCAGGACCAGGAAGAACCTCTTCCATCATCGCCATTTGAAAGTTCTGCTGTTTCCTTTACTCCGTGTTTCTCAAGAAATGCCCCGTAGTTGGTAAATTCAAAATCATCCGAAGCAAGAGCCTTCTTAATTAGAGCTGCAAGAGCCATATCGCCGAAAGCTTCATGGTGGCCGTAAATTTCTCCGTCTGTGGCCCAGTTGATAAGAGCCGGGTCTTTTCGCTCTTCCTTCATCTCAACAAGCTTTTCGTAAAGAGCATCTGCATCCCTTAGAAGGTGACCAAAGCTAATTCCGCTTGCAAGATCAGGATCGTAGAAGAATGCTACAATCCTGCTGTTGTTTCCTTCAATATAGAAAGGTCTGTCGCATGGTGCAGGAGCACCCTTGAGCGGTACTGAATCAATAGCTACAGCCTGCCACGGGGAAAGAACTACGTAAGTTATTCCATTTTCAGAGAGAACATCTATTGTGGCCTTGTCAATAGCACATTCTGCCAGCCAGAAGCCTTCAGGTTTGTGGCCGAATCTGTATGTGTAATCCTCAATTGCCCATTTTACTTCCGTTTCCTTTGTTCTTCTGTTTTCAAGAGGAAGAATTGTATGGTTGTAGCACTGGGCCAGTATGTTTGAGTGGCCTGTTCTTTCAAGACTCTCATTGTCTGCCTCTCTGAGCTTTTTAATAAACTCAGGATGTGCATCATCCATCCATTTTAAAAGGGTAGGTCCGAAATTTGATGAGATGTAACAGTAGTTGTTAACTATCTCTTCAATTTTTCCGGTGAAATCCAGATAACGGGAATAAGCATTTGGGAGATAACATGTTCTGTATATCTCCTCGTTCCAGTTTCCACAATTTCCCGGGGTTTCCTGATAGGGAATAATCCCTGTATACGGATTTTCTCTTGGGGGCTGGTAGAAATGCCCATGAATAATAAGGGAAGTCTTCATATTACAGTTTCTGGTATTCAGCTGTGTAAACCAGACTGGGCTCCTTTAAATGTTCAGGGTTAAAAATATTATAATCAATAAACGGGAATATGTTATTCCTCTTTTCTGCCTTTACAAGCCACTCAGTGTTTACGGCATTCTTGCTCATGTTGTCATATACGAGATTAAGGTTCTCAATATGACCGGTAATGCGCTTGAGTGCGTACTCTTCAGTTGTGTGGTTATGAATCATAAACGGCCAGTCGCTTGCCATAAGAAGCAGTGTTTCTCTTGCGGCCTGTGTAAGGAAGCGTTTTTTAAGAGATGCCTGATTCGGGAATCTGACAGCAAGCTCCTGCATCCTTTCAATTGACTTGTAAACATGCTTAATAAGCCATGCATTTGTGCTGTGGTCGTTCCAGACCTGTGAAAAACCTCCGTCTCCCCATGAAGAGTATGACGGTGTAAGAGTCTGAATCTTATTTGCACGAGACAGATACTCAGTGGCAGTTGTAAGTTCAATATCAGTGCGTGTTGCAGCTTCCCTGATAAGATTCTCAAGCCACTGAATTCCTTCAAACCACCAGTGTCCGAAGAGCTCTGTGTCCCAGCTGACTGTATAGCACGGGTCTGTATCAAGGATATCCTTAACACCTTCTGTCCTGCTTTGTACGTGGTAGAGGAAGTTTGAAGCATGAAGCTTTGCCTTTCTTGATGCCTCCTCCGGACAGTAAATATTCTTGTCTGCTGTATGTCCTGTAACAGCCCAGTACTTAAAGCCTGTAAAGACTCTTACATTAGGCTCATGGATGTATGGAGAAATGTAATCAAGAGGAAGGTCATAACCTATGTCTCTGTAGAATTCTCTGTAATCTGGATCTGCCGGATATCCCTCATCTGAAGCCCAGACAAGGCTGGAGAGATTGTAATCCCTTGCAAAACAGTAGAGTCCGTTCTGGCACTGAACCGGTGCATAATTGCCCCTGAGTACCTTTTCCTCGGAAAGGGCAAAGGCCTGGGCTGCAAGAGATGTCCAGCTTATATTGTGTCTCTTAAGTGTCTCTTCGAGACCGGGGTAGTATCCGCACTCGGGAAGCCAGAAGCCTCCGTTGTAACGGTCATATGTTCTGATCTGATTAATAACAGCTGTTTCAATCTGTGCACTTGTTGCTATTTCAAAGTTCTTGAAAAGCGGAAGGAAACTGTGAGTGGCTGTAGTTGTGATTAACTCAATACAGCCTTCATTGTTAAGCTTGTTAAGTGCTTCAATAATATTGGTATTACATTCATCTTTCCAGAATGAGTAGTTCTCATTAAGAGCCTGAAGATACATGCGTGCAATTTTCTCTTCGGCCTTTCCCTGAAGTCTGTTTACTTCTTTCTCTCCAAGCTCAATGTGTTTTTCCATGTAGGCGGCAAAACGCTCTTTGAGAAGAGGATCTGTAATCATGGCAGAAAGAGTAGGTGAAACAGAAAATGTAAGTTTGAATGGAACGTCTTCAGTATGGAGTTTGAGAAGAGTCCTTAAAATTGGGATATATGACTCGTTAAGGGCCTCGTAAAGCCAGTCTTCTTCAAGGAAGTTTTCATATTCCGGATGTCTGACAAAAGGAAGATGTGAATTAAATATCAGATTAAGATAGCTTTTCATTTTCTTGCCTCCACTTCCTTAAAGATTCCGGAAACTATTTCATTCCTTAACAGTTTTCCCTCTTTTGTGAAAAGAGAACTGAAAACAAGCTTAAATGTGTTTTTGTCTTGAAGTTCTTTAATATGGTCACTAAAAAAGAACTTTGGACTTTCAATATTGCCTACGGAGCAGAGAACATCTGAATCCTCTTTTTCTTCACCAGTATAAGAAAGCAGACTGATCGTATATGAGTACCCATGCCATGGAAGTTCAATATTCCAGCAAGTATCCTCATAATCAATATCAATATCATACTCCTGCATGCCTGCAGAAACCCTGAGACAGAGTCTGCGGTTTTCTGCCATGAGCTCTTCCATCTTAAGCGGAGATATGTTCCACATGGCATAAGCCCAGTTTGCATCTTTTAAAACTGCATAGATATATGTTTCATTATATGTCTCTGGAAGAGGTGAGACACCGGGGAGACTTAGACTGCCGGGATCAACATCCGTAAGTCCTTTGACAAATCTGAAATTTCCGAAAAGAGGAGAATTCTCATCAGAGGTATCTCCAAAAACTTCTTCCAGACCTTCAATCAATTCCTCTCTTGTCATTTCTTCCCAGTCTTCAAGCTGTTCCTGTTCGGCCATGTACTTGAGTTCTGAGTCAGAAAGGGTCTCGATATTTAAAAGAAGCATATCCAACCATCCTTCAATCTGTATGTGTGATAAACCTACGCAATTTTACTAAAGAAATGGCAAAAAGAACAAGTATACAAAGAGGCTAAGAAGTCAGTTAAGAGCGTTAAGATGATTAAACAGCATAGCCAGGCTGGCTGCCATATTCTCATTTTGGACAAGAATCCCTTCGGGAACAATCAGATGTATTGGAGCAAAGTTCCATATTGCCTTTACTCCGGCTTCTACAAGCTGATCACATACTCTCTGAGCTGCAATGGCAGGAACTGTTATTACGCCCATCTTTATTTCTTCTTTCTGGCAGAAAGAGTTAAGACTGTCCATGCCGAGGATAGGCTTGTCTCCAAATGTTCCTAGCTTCTCGGGATTTGCATCAAAACCTGCAACAATCTCACAGCCGTATTCTGTAAATACCTTGTATCCGAGAAAGGCGTGACCGAGAGAACCGCAACCAACAAGCACTGCTCTGTTTACATGCTTATAACCCAGAACATTCTCAATATCCACAATAAGTGTTGAGATGTTGAATCCGATTTTCGGTTTTCCCTGAACTGAACTTACCGAGGCAAGATCTTTTCTTACCTGAATTTCTGTATATCCGAAGTGCTGTGCAAGAATTGGTGCAGAAACTATGGTTTCTCCTCCCTTGTGCATTTCCTTAAGGCGTTCAAGATAATATGGCATACGCAGAAGCGTTTGTTTTGATATATTCGACATGTGTATAAAAATAAATAACGGACAAAAACATGTCAATATATCGATAGTGCGATAAAAACAGAAATTTCAGTTTGTTGATTTTAACCCTGTCTTACTTTATATTAAACAACGGAGTATTAAATGTTACATGCAGTTATTTTTTTTGTTATTGGTCTTATTCTTTTGATTAAAGGGGGAGACTGGTTTGTAGACGGTGCTGTAGGAATTGCCAAACGCTACAGAATCCCTGAAATACTTATTGGTGCAACTGTTGTTTCAATAGGTACGACCATTCCTGAGGTTATGGTTTCATCAATAGCAGCTTTTGCTGGTCAGAGTCAGACAGCTTACGGAAATGCCATAGGCTCAATAATCTGTAATACGTCGCTTATCTGTGCCATTACCATGGCATTTTCTCCTTCAGATGTTGATATAAAAACTTTGAAACTGCCGGTATTTTTCTTTGTAATTGCAACTGTAATTTATTCATTCTGTGCCTATTTCTTTGGAGCTTTTTTCAGAGTAACCGGTATTATTCTTCTTTCTCTGTTTGTTATCTACATGATAATCAGTACCAAGAAGGCTATCAGCAGTGGTTCTGAAGCAGAGATGAGTGAAGAAGATAATGAAGATCAGAAACCGCTGTGGAAGGATCTGCTTCTTCTCGTTGGTGGTGCAGTTCTTATTGCTTTCGGAGCAAATGAGCTTGTAGACAACGGTAAGATTATTGCCGCAGGTCTCGGCGTTCCTGAGTCTGTAATAGCATTGACCTTCATTGCACTGGGAACTTCACTTCCTGAACTTGTTACAGCCATTACTTCACTTATTAAGAAACACAGTTCTCTGTCTCTGGGAAATATCATAGGTGCAAACCTTTTCAATCTTGTTCTTGTAAGCGGTGCTGCCATTACAATCAGGCCGTTCTCAGTTCCTGCCGAGAAACTTATTAAGGGAATGAATGCCTCACTTGTTGTAGACATTCCCCTTATGTTCCTTGTTTCCATTCTTCTTATTGTACCTACCTTTGTTACAAAGAAGGTTAAAAGATGGCAGGGAGTAGTGCTGCTCTGTATTTATGCAGCCTACTGTGTTTTCCAGTTCCTGGGTTAAAAAAAGAATCCGGGTCCGAAGGAAGGTGCGGACCCGGAAAGTTAGGAGTTTTCAGAACAACAATTTCTGATTATTTCTTTTTTGCCTCAAAATCCTTGAGGAATTTTACGAGCTCTTCAACGCCTTCTTTTGGCATGGCGTTGTAGATTGAAGCTCTGAGACCGCCGACACTCTTGTGTCCCTTAAGGTTGTCATATCCTGCAGCCTTTGTTGCAGCTACAACTTCAGCATCCAGTTCGGCACTCTCTGTTACAAACGGAATGTTCATAAGAGAACGGTCCTTCTTTTCAACTGTGCCCCTGAACATCTTTGAGGAATCAAGGAAGTCGTAGAAGACCTTTGCCTTGTCCTGGTTGATTTTTTCCATAGCCTTAAGTCCGCCGAGAGACTTCAGATACTTAAAGACCTTTCCGCAGCAGTAGATAGCCCAGCAGTTCGGTGTGTTGTACATGGAACCGTTGTCTGCATGTGTCTTGTACTGGAGATAAATCGGGAGATCTGTAAGATCATCTCTGATAAGGTCTTCTCGGATAATTACTACAACCATTCCTGCAGGACCTACGTTCTTCTGTACGCCGGCATAGATGAGACCGTAGTCAGAAACGTTACATGGTCTTGAGAGGAACATGGAAGACTGGTCTGAAACCAGAATATGACCCTTTGTGTTTGGCAACTTGTTGTATGTAAGACCGTGAATTGTTTCATTTTCACAGATATATACGTAGTCTGTGTCTTCAGGGATATCAAGGTTGCTGCAGTCAGGAATGTATGTATAGTTCTTGTCCTTAGATGAGGCTCCGACAATCACTTCACCGACCTTTTTTGCTTCCTTGATTGCCTTGCTTGACCAGGCACCTGTCTCAATATAGACAGCTTTTCCGTTTTTCATAAGGTTCATGGGAATCATGGAGAACTGAAGTGTTGCTCCGCCCTGAATGAAAAGAACCTTGTAATTGTCTGGAATCTGCATGAGATCTCTGAGATCCTGCTCAGCATCATCAATAATCTGCTGGTAGACCTTGGATCTGTGGCTCATTTCCATGACACACATACCGCTTCCGCGATAATTCATCATCTCATCACGAATTTCCTCAAGTACTGGTTCCGGCATGATTGCTGGACCGGCTGAGAAGTTATAAGTACGTCCGTATTTCATATTAATCCATCCTTTTTTGCAGATTACTCTGCCTCATGACCTCAGTTTACAACTAGGTGCAACACATTGCAACAAAAATATAGAGTTGGTTGTGTGTTGGTAAATAATGAAATCAAAAATTGAGGAAAAAGTAAAGATTTAGGCCAAAAAATTACGTAAATACTAAAAACCGTACCAACTATCAAGAATCTTATAAAGCTCCAGATAAGGCTCGTCTTTCATTATTACAGTATTCCCCAGTTCAAGGATACTGGTACTGCTACCGTTTTCTTCAAAAACAGAAAGATTCTCAGCATTTGGATCTCCGTCAGTGGCAAATGAGGCCCAGTAGGAGTTCATAAGGGCACTGAGTTTATAATCACTTTCATCAAACAGGGAAGAGTTCTCCGGAATGTTTGCAAAAGCATAGATCAGTTCACCGCTGTGCCAGCTTGAAAGCATCCCGTTTGATTTGGTAAACAGATACTCATACACAGGGATGTTCTGTTCAACTGCAAGGCGGTTGAGGCAGTAGTGCGGATAGTTGAAGAACACTGCTCCGTAGATTTCTGCCCAGTATTTGTCAGCCTCTTCATCCGTTGTTGCATTGTAGAGCTTAAGAATTTCATCAGAGGCAGATCCGAAGTAAGAACGAATCTTCTTCTCATAGTTTTTCATGTTTGCATGGTCAAAAATAATGAACGGACCGCTTTCCTTGTCATTAAAACCGTGTAAAATTGCCTCTTCGTTATGAACTCCGCTTTTTCTCAGATTATACGGAGTGTCAGGTAAAACATAGCCGTCTACAGTACAGTGGTGCTGGGTATTCATTTCACCGACAAGCTTTTTTGCACTGATGTTCCTTAATTCAGAGAGAGAAGAGCACTTGTATCTCGCAAGAAGGTCTTTTCCCGATTCAAGCGCCTCATCCAGAAGACGGAAGGAGTGGGGCGGCCTGACAGATGAAAGTGTGCTGCTTTCCAGAACAGCACGTCTGAAAAGCCCTTTTGCAAGAGGACTGACACAAAGAGCATCTACACAGACAGCTCCTGCGCTTTCACCTATGATGGTAACGTTATCCGGGTCTCCGCCAAAGGCACTTATATTGTCTCTTACCCACTGCAGGGCCTTTATCTGATCCAGGAGGCCGTAGTTGCCTGTAGTCCCGTCCCCGCTAAGAGCGTTCTCATCAGCAAGGAAACCAAAGACGCCGAGTCTGTAACCCATATTAACTGTGACTATTCCCTTTTCAGCAAAACTTTCTCCGTTGTAGTCGTTATACCAGCTTTGTCCTGTCTGAAGTGAGCCTCCGTGAATATAGACTATTACAGGCAGCTTCTCATGCTCACCTGCAGGCTTCCATATATTTAAATAGAGACTGTCTTCACTAACCGGTGCAATCCAGCTGTCTGAAAGGGATATCTTATAGTCGTGATAACCGATAATGCGGACAAGAGAGTCATAGATAGGAGCATGTGTTACCTGCATGGACATGGGTGCAAAGTGGTCACACTTAAGAACGCCTTCCCATGATAGAGGATCTTCAGGAGCCTTCCATCTCAGTTCTCCCACAGGAGGTTTTGCATATGGAATACCTGTAAATACCTCAACAGTTTTGTTTTCATTATATACACCGCTTACCAGACCGTACTCTGTCTTTACTGCCTGTGTTTCTTCCATCATAGAAACTGAGACTGCAGGAACGTTTTTAACCGGCGGCCAGGTTATGAAAAGAATCAGTAGAAACAGAGCAATATAGCAGACCCAGGAAAGGGCTCTGTTTATATATCTTCCTCTGACAATCAGAAAGGCAGCAGCGAGAAGAGCTAAAAGAACCCATCCTAAAAGTGTGTTCTTATTCAGCTCTAGTACTGCAGCAAAAATAAGTGTTACGAGTGTGTATAAAATCCAGAAAACCATGGTTAATTATCTTTTTCTTCTTTGACAACAAGAACTTTTGCAACTCTTCTTTCATCCATTTCAAGAACAGTTACAGTAAGTTTTACGTCTTCAAGACTGTCAAATACAAATGATTCACCGATTTTGGGGAAGTGCTCCAGTAATTCTACTGACCATCCTCCTACAGTTTCACTTTCACAGTCAAACTCGTCTTCTGAAATATCAAGAAGGTCCAGGAAATCTCCTATTGGCATGTCTCCGTCAATTTCAAACTCGTTTTCCTTTCTGAGAATTACTTCTGTCTCTATTGTATCTGTTTCATCCCATATCTCTCCGACAAGCTTTTCCAGTACGTCCTCAAGGGTTATTACACCCATGGTTCCGCTGTACTCGTCAGTAACTATGGCAAGGTGAATTCTAATCTTCTTAAACTGCTCAAGAATAACAGGAAGCTTCATGGTTCTGTAGACAAAGCACGGTTCATTAAGAATCTCACTTATATCAAAAGGACCGTTGTGCTCCACATATGCCTTGTAGAAGTTATTCAGGTGAAGAATACCTATTATGTTGTCTATGCTGTCCCTGTAAACGGGCAGTCTTGAGTGTCTGCTGTTTTCTATCTCTTCAAGTATGGTTTCCCAGCTGTCATCTATATCAATAGCCCTCACGTCAACACGGGCTGTCATGACCTCAGAAGCAGATACGTCTGAGAAGTCAATTGCATTCTGAATAAGCTGAGTATCATCCTCGTCAAATGTACCCTCATCTCCTGCTGTTTCAATGATTGACTGAAGCTCTTCAACGGTCTCATCATCCATGTCTTCAGCTTTTGGCTTGAAGGGGAGTGTGAGAAGCTTTGTAAGGGCAACTACAGGGATGGATATAGGGGCGAAGATATACATAAGGAATCTTATGAATAAGGAATTCTTAAGAGCCTTATTTGTTGCTGTTTTCTTGGCTACAATCTTCGGAAGTGTTTCACCGAAAATAATAACCAGAACAGTCATGGCTGCAGTAGAAACCCAGGCATAACCGTTTCCGAGAAGGAGAATTACAAGAACAGAAGCCATGGAAGAAGCTGCAATATTAACAAGGTTGTTTCCAATAAGTATTGCAGAAAGTGCATCTTCAAAGTGCTCACACAGGTAAAGGGCTCTTGAGGCTTTTTTATCACCGCTGTCCTTCAGATTTTCAAGTCTAACTGTATTTGCACAGGAATAGGCCATCTCTGAACCTGAGAAGAACCCTGAGAAAATCAGGCAGAGAACAATACCTGCAAAAAGGATAATAACAGATGTTAACATAACTGCTGTCCCTCCTTTTCTTCCTCGTCCTCATCATTCAGATAGACAGTTTCTTCTTTTTTCTGAGCTTCAGCATTCTCTTCATTAATATCATCTGACTCATCATAGATATCTCCGACAAGTTCTTCGAGAATATCTTCAGTTGTAACAATACCCAGTGTTCCGCCGTAAGAATCCTTAATTACTGCCATGGTAATCTTATGCTTTGACATAAGAGGCAGAAGCTCTGAGATTTCTGAGTCGGGATTTGCATAATGGACCTTGTCCATAACACTGACTATGGAAGGTATTTTTCCATCCTGGACATAGGCTTTCATAAACTTTCTGACCTGAAGAACACCAACAATATCATCAATACTGTTTTTATATACCGGTATACGGCTGTGTGTCTGATTTCTTAAATAGTCAAGGATCTGGTCAGAAGGCATGTTAATATCAATACCTACTATCTTTACCCTAGGGGTAAGGATGTTTTCAGCTTTAACATCTCCGAACTGAATGGCAGAGGTAATAAGTTCACTCTGTTCTTCATCCAGAGTTCCTTCTTCTGTCATGTCTTCAATAATATCCTGAATCTCATCCTCGGTAACACCTTCATCTTCTCCCTTAACATGCTTTGCAGCAGTGTTTCCGAAAAAGGCCAGAAACTTTGAAATGGGACTCAGAAGGACCATGAGAAAATAGATAAGAGATGATGTTGCCAGGGTCATGGAGTAGTTCTTCTTCTTTCCAAGGCTCTTGGGCAGCATGTCGCCGAAAAAGAATGCACAAAGTGTTGTAAAGAGTGTTCCAAAACTTACGTAGGAAAGGCCCCATCTATTTGTTACATAGACAGTGACAATAGTTGCAGCAGCAACGGAGCAGAGGTTGTGAAGAACAAGAATTGTTGTAATAGCATTTTCAAACTGCTCAAGGACCTTAAGTGCAACTTCTGCACGGCTGTCCCCTCTGTCAGCGGCAAGTTTGACTCTGTTTTTTGAAACTGAGGCTAAAGCGGTCTCAGCAAGTGAAAGAAGTCCCGCAAAAAGAAGCAGGAACAATAGTGATATCAGTGGAGGTTTACTACCATCATCCATAATTGGATTTATAACTCCTTAAACTCAATAATAAATGAAAAATAACATAAGTATATTAAAGGGTCAATAATAGCCCTGTACGTGCCGTCCGGACAGAAATGGATAAATATGCAGTTTTCTTTAAAAAAACAGGAAACAGTATTGACCTTACACAATAAAATGCAGTAGTTTAACTGCAACTGAATAAATCATGATAGAGGCGCATCTGCTAATAGTAACTGTTATGTTACAGGCAATTGCATACAGTGAAAGGATCAGATGCCGAGGAATTGGATGAGACCTTAAGTCCAATATCCGGGATGCAGGAGAATATTCTGCATACTGTCGGTTTAAAACCGGAGAGCTGTCATATTTTTGCATTAGGAAAAGGGATAATTCCGAAACAGAAACTATGATTAGCGTGGTTCTGTTCAGAATTTGTTTATAAGGAGTTGTCCCATGAATGTTTTCCAGACCGCATGGTCCCTTCTTCCGGCAATTATTGCAATTTGTCTCGCACTCATTACCAAAGAAGTCTATTCATCTCTCTTCATCGGTATTCTCGCCGGAGGCCTTCTTTATTCAGGCTTCAGTTTTGAGGGTACACTCGTACACGTCTTTAACGACGGTTTCGTGTCATCTCTTGCAGATTCCTACAATGTAGGTATTCTCGTTTTCCTTGTCATTCTCGGTGCTCTTGTAAGCCTCATGAACAAGGCCGGTGGTTCAGCTGCCTTCGGTAACTGGGCTTCCAGAAAGATCAAGACAAAGCTCGGTGCACAGCTTGCAACAATTGTTCTTGGTGTTCTTATTTTTATTGATGACTACTTCAACTGTCTTACAGTCGGCTCTGTTATGAGACCTGTTACTGACAAGGGTAATATTTCAAGAGCCAAGCTTGCATACCTTATTGATGCTACAGCAGCTCCGATTTGTATTATTGCTCCTGTTTCATCATGGGCAGCAGCTGTTTCAGGCTTTGTTGAGGAGGGCGGTTTCTCTCTCTTTATCAAGGCTATCCCTTACAACTTCTACGCAATTCTTACAATTGTCATGATGATTGCACTTGCTGTCATGAAGCTGGACTTTGGTCCCATGAAGAAGTACGAGGATATTACAGACAAGACCGGAGATGTCTTCTCAGGCCTTAAGGCAGCTTACAGCAGTGATGATGCAAACAATGAGAACGGAGCTATTGTTCTGGATCTGGTTCTTCCTATTGTTGTTCTGATTATCAGCTGTGTAATTGGTATGATTTACTCAGGCGGATTCTTCTCAGGTGAGTCTTTTGTTAATGCATTCTCCAACTCAGATGCTTCAGTCGGCCTCATGCTTGGAAGCGCAGTAACTCTTGTTATTACAATTATTTATTATCTTATTAGAAAGAGAATGAGCTTCAAGGATGCTATGAATGGTCTTCCTGAAGGTTTCAAGGCAATGGTTCCTGCAATTCTGATTCTTACATTTGCATGGACACTCAAGGCCATGACAGATTCTCTTGGTGCAAAGCAGTTTGTAGCAGGTCTTGTTGAGCAGTCAGCAGGCGGACTTCAGAGCTTCCTTCCCATGATTGTCTTCCTTATTGCAGTTGGTCTTTCCTTCTCAACAGGTACAAGCTGGGGGACATTCGGAATTCTCATTCCTATCACAATCTCTGTCTTCCCGGTAACAACATCTCTTGGAGTTGTATGTGTTTCAGCATGTATGGCAGGTGCTGTCTGCGGTGACCACTGTTCACCCATTTCTGATACCACAATCATGGCTTCAGCCGGTGCCCAGTGTGACCACGTTGTACACGTTTCAACACAGCTTCCGTATGCATTAACATGTGCTGCAGTTTCTGCTGTTACATATCTGATTGCAGGTTTCATTCCTAAATGGCAGATTGTTCTCCCAATCGGTATTCTTCTTATGATCGGTACACTTCTTGTTATCAGAAAGAAGACACAGAAGAACTGACAAAAGCTTAAGCTTTTATGAAATTCGGCGGGGCTATTGCTCCGCCTTTATTTTATGATTATCTTTATACTAAAAGGAGGATTCTAATATGGCTAAGGTCAGATCAGATATCTTGTCAAACCCCGTTCTGAGAATTAACGGTATTCTTAAAAATGTATATTTGTGGATGGCTGCAGGTCTTGCATTAACCGGGCTTTCTGCTTATTTTGTCGGAACAACTCCGGCTATCTACAAGGCAATCTATTCATCAGGTTTTGGAATTTTCTTCCTTATCATCCTTGAGTTTGGTCTTGTTTTCTATATTTCAGCAAAGATGAACACCATAAGTACGGGAAAGGCAGTGGGAGCTTTTCTTATTTATTCAGTTGTAAACGGTGTCATGCTCAGCTATATCTTCTTAATCTATACAGGTGCTGTTATAGCTCAGGCATTCTTTACTGCAGCCGGCATGTTTGCAGGCATGAGTATTTATGGAGCCGTTACAAAGCGCAACCTCAACAGATTGGGAACCTACCTTATCATGGGTCTCTGGGGCCTTATTATTGCTTCAGTTATTTCCATGTTCTTTGCAACTGATACCATGTTCTTCATCATAAGCATAGTTGGAGTAATCATCTTCCTCGGCCTCACAGCCTGGGACACACAGAAGATTGTACGTCTTGCAGACAACTACGGCAGCCAGATGGACGAGGATACCTACGTTAAGGTTTCAATCCTCGGAGCTCTCATGCTCTACCTGGACTTCATAAACATCTTCCTTTATCTGCTAAGAATCTTCGGCAGAGGAAGCAGAGACTGAAAGTAAATTATTACTGTATAAAAAATAAACCACAGCGCGTGCTGTGGTTTTTTGTTTGTTGTTTTATAGTTCTCAGTGAACCTTTTCCTGAATTTCCTTTGTTACCTTGGCAACAAATTCATCAAGGGTCATGGAGACCTGATCGCCTGTGTCTCTGCTTCTGACATTGACTGTACCGGCTTCTTCTTCCTTGGCTCCGAGAATGAGCATGTATGGTGCTCTGTCAACCTGCTGAGCCTCACGGATCTTGTATCCGACCTTCTCATTTCTGTCGTCAAGAACTACACGTACATTTGCGTTTTCAAGGGCCTCTGTGACCTTCTGTGCATACTCGTTGTTCTTTTCACTGACAGGAAGAACCTTTACCTGAAGAGGAGCAAGCCATACAGGGAACTTACCCTTTGTCTCTTCAATAATGTAAGCCATGAATCTGTCCAGAGAACCGAGGATAGCTCTGTGAATAACAACAGGTGTCTGTTCCTTGCCTTCAGCATCAATGTACTTAAGGTCAAACTTCATGGGCAGACAGAAGTCAAGCTGACATGTTGAGAGTGTGTACTCTGAACCTACAGCCGGCTTAACGTTTACATCAAGCTTTGGTCCGTAGAAGGCTGCTTCACCAATTTCTTCAGTAAAGTCAATCTTCAGATCCTGAAGAACAGTGCGAAGGGCATCTTCAGCGTTGTTCCACATATCATCATCCTGATAATACTTTTCAGTATCGTTGGGGTCTCTGAGAGAGAGAACACAGCGGTAATCTGTAATTCCAAAGTCCTTGTAAACATCGTTGATAAGGCCTACAACCTGCTTAACTTCCTGCTCAATCTGCTCTGGAGTTACAAAGATATGGGAGTCGTTCTGACAGAAGTGGCGGCCTCTCTCTATACCCTTGAGTGTTCCGCTGGACTCAAATCTGAAGTCATGAGCAACCTCAGCAAGTCTGATCGGGAGTTCTCTGTAGCTGTGTGGTCTTGAAGCATAAATCATCATGTGGTGAGGGCAGTTCATGGGTCTGAGAACAAAGCTTTCACCTTCAACTTCCATTGGAGGGAACATGTTCTTTCTGTAATGGGCCCAGTGACCTGATGTAATGTAGAGGTTAACTGAACCTACACACGGTGTCATGACGTGCTGGTAACCGAGCTTGCGCTCCTTACCCTTAATGTAGTCTTCAAGTTCCTGCCAGATTGTATATCCGTTGGGTAGGAACATTGGAAGGCCCTTGCCGACAAGGTCGTCTGACATGAACAGACCCATCTCCTTGCCAATCTTTCTGTGATCTCTGGCGCGGGCTTCCTCCTGCTCCTTTTCGTACTGTTCAAGCTCAGCCTGTGAAGCAAATGCTACACCGTTGATACGGGTAAGCATCTTGTTTTTGGAATCATTCTTCCAGTAAGCGCCACCCTGCTGAGTAATTTTGAAGGCCTTAATGGCATTTGTGTATGTGACATGGGGGCCTTTACACATATCAATGTAGTCACCCTGCTGATAGAAGCTGATAACTGCATCCTCAGGAAGATCTCCAATGTGTTCTTCCTTGTATTTTGCATGGCGCTCCTGCATGAGTTTGACAGCTTCATCCCTCGGGAGGATAAAAGGTCTTACCGGAAGGTGCTCCTTTGTAATCTTTTTCATCTCTGCTTCAATAGCCAGAAGATCTTCATCTGAGAGTTTTCTGTCTCCGAGATCTACGTCGTAGTAGAATCCCTTTTCTGTTGCAGGACCATAACCGAAGTCTGCATCAGGATAAAGTCTCTGTATGGCCTGAGCCATAAGGTGAGCTGCTGAGTGACGGATTACGTGATTTACTTCTTCTGCCGGACATTCGGCAACTGTTCCGTCTTTATAGATTATCTTCATGGGTAATCCCCCTGTTTTGTATTCGGCATATTATATAGAGAATAATAAAAAACTTAAACCCCATTTATGCTGTTGTGTAATAGATGAAAACTGCGCTTTTATTACCGTTGTCTGTATTAAATCCACAGATCTCAGCTTCATTTCCGTTTCTTCTGATCTTAAATTCAATTGTGTTGCCCTCAAAGCACTGGGAAACATAAGAAATCTCAAAATGTTTTATGGGTTTTTCCTTTAACTCTTTGGAGCTTAAACATCCGAGAAAGGCCCTGACGTAGGAGGTGTTGTTCATGTGCCCTATAAAATCAACATCTATTGAACGTACTTTGTATGTTCCGCATGTATCACAGCCTGTAAAATCGTGGTCTATCATCTTAAAGGGCTGGGTGCACACAGCTTCGCGCTCTTCAAGGTCAGAAGGAACAACACTTTCTGCAGAAACCGGAATACGCTTTTTTATGTCCATGGCTGTCCATTCTGTTTTGCCGCATACAAGAAGTTTCCCGTCGTCTCCGGTTATGGCATAGTCGCGGTAGCTTCTTCCGTTTTTCTGGCCTTCAACCCAGGTTGAAACTTCTGCCTCTCTGAGAAATGACGGAGCTTTAATCATGTCAACCATTGTCTTGGTTGTAATCCAGACCAGGTTCTTCTTCTCCATTATGTCGTACCCAATTCCGAGCATCTGTGCATGGACTGTTGCTATATCCATAAAGTAGGTCATGGCAGAAGGCAGTGAAAGATGAAGTGTGCTGTCACTGTTTCCTATAATAACTCTGATTTTTTCTGAATAATTGTTTTTCATAACTCTTCTAGGATAATGTTTCTTTGATGCTGTTTAAAGAATAGGGCTAGAAAATATCTAAAAATCATCTAAAATTGTTTTAGTAGGAGTAATCATGAAAGAATTAAAACACCTCACTCACAGGCAGATGTGGATATTTGCCATAGGTCAGCTCGGCTGGAGCCTCCTCGGAGGAATTATCAATGCCTGGCTCGTAACTTTTTATCTTCCGACAGAAGACGGAATAGTAAAGCTTGTTCCTTCCGGACTTATCGTATTCGGCGTTCTTACTGTTCTTGGAATCATAACATTCGGCTGCCGTATTTTTGATGCTATAACCGATCCTCTTATTGCTTCCTTAAGCGACAGAAGCAACAACAAGAACGGAAGACGTATTCCGTTTATGAAGGCTGCAGCTCTTCCTTTTGCGGTAGTTACTGTTCTTGTCTTTATGGCACCGGTGAACGGTTTAAGCGGAGCAAATGTGGCATGGCTTGCCTGTACACTTGTTTTGTTCTACCTGTTCATGACCATGTACTGCACACCTTATAATGCTCTTATTTCAGAGTTCGCAAAGAACCAGGAAGAAAGAATGTATATCTCTACTTCCATTTCCCTTACATATTTCTTCGGAACACTTTTAGCCTATACTCCGTTTGTATTTGCCGGAATGCTGAGAGGTGCTGCCGGTTACTATAACAGCTACAGAATCTGTTTTGCGGTTCTTGCTGCAATAGCTTTATTCTGTATGCTTCTTCCTACATTCCTTCTTAAGGAAAGGGAGTTTGTGGATTCAAAGCCGGATAAGACAAATACCTTCAAGAGCCTTGCTTCCACATTCAAGAACAAGGGTTTCAGAATCTTTGTAGCTTCAGACATTATGTACTGGGTAGGACTTACTCTTTTCCAGACAGGACTTCCTTTCTTTGTAAAGGTTTCCATGAAGCTTGATGAGTTCTATACAATGGTCTTCCTCGGAACCATGACAGTTCTTTCTGCATGTTTCTATCCGATAGTTGGAAACCTTGTTAAAAAGTTCGGCAAGAAAAAACTTACAATGGTTGGTTTCCTGGGTCTTGCACTGGCTTACACCATAACTGCCTTAATTGGTATTCTCCCACTTCCGGGAATAGTATTTGGCGTAATAATTGTCGTAGTATCTGCCTTCCCAATGGCACTTCTCGGAATTATCCCGCAGGCTATTGTTGCTGATGTAGCTGAGGAAGAGGCTGTTGTAACAGGTGAGAACAGACAGGGTATGTTCTTCGCTGCCAGAACTTTCTCCATGAAGTTCGGTCAGAGTATTGCCATGCTTACATTCACATCCCTTGCAATTCTCGGTGTTAATGTTGACGTAACATCAAACGATATTACTGCTTCCCCGTACGGACTCAGAATAGTAGCTGTTGTAGCAGTCGTATTCTGTGTTGCCGGAGCCGTGATTCTCGGCATGTACAACGAGAAGGATGTTCTTAAGCACATAGCCAAGGATGAGGATAAGGCATACGTTGAGGCTGTCAAATAATGGACTTCAGACTACAGTACCGTATTCGGAACTCTAATACCAACTTAATTACCAGTGCATCCAATTCTGATGTTGAAATTCACTCAGAAAATGATGGAAAGTGGTACAATATGTCAATTACGGCAAAGAAGGACATGGAGCTGAACTTTGCCGTTCTTGACCATGTTTTCACTGTTACTGACAGAGATCTGTTCTTTATGAACGGCTATCAGAGCTGGACGGATTCAAAGGAGATGAACATAGGCGAGGGAGCATCTGAAAAGGACTCAAACAAGATTCCGCGCCTTATGAGAAACATCTATGCCTTTGACCGTTACGGAGACTCTGTTTTCTACGACTACAGAAAAGAAGTTGTTCACGGCTATGATGTTTTCTATGTTAAGGGCGTAAAAGGCTTCTTTTCCTTCAACCGCAACTTCAGAAATGCATTTGCCATCTATGAGGTGAACACAGAAAAGAAAACTCTGAGTATCCGCAGTGATATTAAGGGCATGGTCCTTAAGGGTGGAGAAAGTGCAACTGTCTTTGATCTGTACATGGACAGTGATGTTGATGAAGGTATCAAAGCATTCAGAGAATACTTTAACTGTGGTCAGAAAGATAAGATTATCGGCTACACCTCCTGGTATAACCATTATCAGAATATCAATGAAAAACTAATTCTAAATGCTCTTGATAATCTGGATGACAGATTTGACCTGTTTCAGATAGACGACGGTTATGAAACCTTTGTTGGGGACTGGATGGACATAGATTCCGCCAAGTTCCCAAACGGTCTTAATGAAATAGTCTCACGCATCCATAAAAACAAAATGAAGGCCGGAATCTGGCTTGCACCGTTTGTAGCTGAAACAAAAAGTGCCCTTTTTAAAAATCATCCTGACTGGATAAGAAAGGATAAAAACGGAAAGCCGGTGCGCTGCGGGTCCAACTGGAGTGGTTTCTATGCTCTTGATTTAAGAAAAGAAGAAGTTTGCTCCTATCTTAAGCAGTGCTTTGATTTTTTCCTCAACCTTGGATTTGATTTCTTTAAGCTGGACTTCCTGTATGCCTCTATGATAGAGGAGACTGAAGGCTTGACCAGGGCCCAGATGGCCTTGAAGAGCTACCAGTACTTAAGGGATCTTGTCGGGGATAAGATTATACTTGGCTGTGGTGCCGCAATCTTTCCAGCCTACGAAAAGTTTGACTACATGAGGATAGGACCTGATATTTCACTTGAATTTGATGATATCTGGTACATGCAGAACATGCACAGAGAACGAATCTCTACCAAGATAACGCTGCAAAATACTATCTACAGGTCTCTTTTTGACGGCTGCCTTTTTGGAAATGACCCTGATGTTGTGCTTCTAAGGGATAATAATCTCAAACTCAGCAAAAAGCAGAGGGAAGCTATTATTGTAATAAATTCAATCTTTGGTTCTGTATTTATGACAAGTGATGATATAGGAGCCTATGATTCAGAAAAGAAAGCTCTTCTGAGTCTTTGTCTTGATATCTTTAAAAATGCAAAACACCGTCATTTTGACAGACACGGAAATATAATTTCCATCTGTTTTACCTACAACGGTAAATTCAGAAACATACTGTACGACACACAGAAAGGAATACTCTCATGAAAAGTTCTGTAATTTTTGGAAATCCCATGCCCTCTAAGGTTATAAAAAAGGCTGAAAAGAGTAAGGCTTCATACATTAAGAAATTCGGTGATGATTCTCAGAAGCACTATAAACTTGGTTTTGAAAAAATCGACGCCCTGTCCTTTATAGGGGCTCAGAATATCGTTTTTAAGGATAAGAGTGAGAAATTTGACGAGAAGGCACTGATTGTCGGAAATATCAGAATGGGTTTCGGGCATTACAGAATCTCAATTGCCATGGCTAGTGCAGCAAGAGCCCTCGGCTATACTCCTTACTGGCTTGATCTGGCAGGTTTTGATGCCACAGGAAGCAAGATGATACGCGCTCAGAATGACCTGTATTCACTCGCTTCACGTATTTCCCAGAAATCAAAGCTCTTTAATGCCTTAATCTGGGAACCCATGAACTGTGAGGGTTTCAGAAAAATTACATACAACGCAAAGGACCAGAAGAACAGTGAGCTTCTTGTCCCCATCTTTGAGGATATAGACAAAGATATTCCCTATATTGCAACACACGTCTGGCCAAGCCAGGGGGCAGTGCATGCAGGTATGAAGCATGTTGTAAATGCTGTTCCTGACAACTGGCCCATGGGATTGCACCTTTCTGAAGGCGCAGTCCATGCTGTTCAGACTCCTTTTGCATACCTTGGATACAAGACCTTCAACGGCTTTGACAAAAAGCCTCTTAAGGGTATGAAGGAAGATGAACTTAAAATGACAGGCCATTTTATTGACCATGAGCTTGTTGTAGACCTCGAACATGATAACCAAATGAGAAAGAAGAGGGCTCTTGAAAACAAGAGTCTGCGTTTTTTACTCACAGTTGGCGGAGCCGGAGCGGGCTTTAAGCAGTTTCTGGAGATTGTAAAGCACCTTCTTCCATACGTTAAGCAGAATAAGGCTACACTTCTTATTAACTTCGGAGACCACAAGAGTGTCTATGAAAAAATGCTTAAGGAACTTGGAAGTGTTGAAAGTGTAAACTTCTTTGACAGGTACAGTGAGCTTGAGGAGTTTAAAAAGAAGCTTGAAACAGAGGAAGTAAACGGTATTTACTGCATCTGTAACAGTAATATTTTTGAGGCTGTTTACAGTACAAACCTTCTTATGCCTGTTTCCGATGTGCTTGTTACCAAACCTTCTGAGCTTGCATACTATCCAATTCCAAAGCTGTTTATGCGTCATATCGGCGGTCACGAGGTCTACGGAGCCATTCATGGTCGTGAGGAAGGAGATTCAACATGGGAGTGCCCGGATTCTCAGTCTATGGCAAACATGCTCGACAGCCTCTTAAATGACAGGGAAATACTTGCCCATATGGATGACGAAATAACCAGGTTGAAAGCTCAGGGACTATACAATGGGGCCTATGAATGTGTAAAACTGGCTACAGGATATGGAAATAAATAAGATCAAGCAAAGTATAAAAAGTTATTCTGAAGGCTTTATAAAATCGTGGGAGCTGTTTTTTAAAAGCGGTTTGTACGTATATGCAGGTGCTACAACACTGTACCTTATAGTCTCTCTGTTTCCGTTTATACTTATGGTTCTTATTTTCATTCAGATGCTTCCCGGTTTTACTGTTGAGAACGTTATTGAACTGTTTGACCTTATTCTTCCAGACGTAGAATCCATGCACACAATGATAGAGTATGTTGTAACAACACTTCGTGTGCATGCTTCAGGCATAATACTTTCTGTCTCAATTGTATTTACACTGTGGTCTGCAAGTGCAGGAATTTCTTCCCTGCAGGCAGGTTTGGTTCAGATGAGGGAAAGCAACAGACCCTGGGTAATGCACAAGATAATTGCAATTATTTTTACTGTCGGGGCAATTTCTTTTATTCCGCTTGCAATAGTTCTTACTTTTTTTGGAAAGGCGATTGTGGAATTTGTTAATACAACACCTGCACTCAGCCCCATAGCAAGCTTTGCAAACTTTTTCTACGGAGAAAGACTCATAATTGTTTTAATAGTTGGTCTGATTCTCCACATTGTCATATACATGTATCTTCCCGGAGGAAAGGCTACCCTTAAATCCGTTTTACCGGGTTCCATTGTTTCCACAGTTTTCATTATGCTGACAACAAGGCTCTTTTCCATAATTATTGTCTATTTCAACAGATCAGCAGCAATCTACGGTCAGCTTTCATCTGTTTTCTTCATGGTAATCTGGATACGCATACTCATATGCATAATCTACTACGGAGCATGCATAAACAGGACCTACGAGTTAAGAAGTCTCAGCAAGACTGTCAAATAATCAGAAGCAGGGTGTTGTGGTTTATGGCGTTTGTGCTTGATACATCAGTTGCCATAGCCTGAACAAGACCGGATTATTCGGATCAAATTTGATTGAGCTCATCTTGTCCTTAAAGTCAAAGCGTTTGTACCCATTTCCTCAACACAGAGTGAAATGGCCATGGTCTTCTTTGAAGATATTCTGTGCTTTTCACAGAATCTGAAAACCTGCTCGGAGAAGTCAACAACTTCATTGATACTGTGCGGCACACAGGTTGTGTAGTTTTCCTTACTTACACCGAAGTCCTTTCTAAGACCCATAAGTGGAGCAATAATATGATAATTATTATTGACGCTTTGTACTGATGGTGATATACCGAAAATATACCCCATGGGGGTATTTGGAGGTTCACATGGACTGCTGCAACTGCAACGTGAAAAAAACAGTAAGAAATGAAGAACAGAAAAAGAAACTTATTAACAGATTAAGCAGGATTGAAGGCCAGATAAGAGGCCTTAAGAGCATGATTGAAAATGACTGCTACTGCAATGATATTTTAAATCAGAGCTCAGCTGTATCCCAGGCGGTAAATGCCTTTTCCAAAGAGGTACTCAGCGCTCATATGCACACCTGCGTGACCAGGGACATAAAGGAAGGTCATGACGAGGTTATAGATGAGCTTATGCAGACCATGCTTAAGATGATGAGGTAATAATGAAACAGTATGATGTAACAGGAATGAGCTGCGCAGCATGCTCAGCACGTGTTGAAAAGGCCGTATCCAAGGTTGAGGGAGTAACATCCTGCTCGGTAAGCCTTCTTACAAACTCAATGGGTGTAGAGGGAACAGCTGACAGTGAGAAGATAATAAAGGCTGTAGTTGAAGCAGGTTACGGTGCATCTTTGAAGGGGGAAGGTAAAAACAAGGCATCTTCAAAGGTTTCTGATGAGGAAGCCCTCTCTGATCATGAAACACCCGTTTTGAAAAAACGTCTGATTTCATCACTTGGATTTCTTATTCTGCTCATGTATGTCTCAATGGGACATAATATGTTCTCCTTCCCGCTGCCGCAGTGGCTTGAGGAGAACTACCTTGCACAGACTCTTCTTCAGATGATCCTGGCTGCTGTTGTCATGATTATCAACTCAAAGTTCTTTACAAGCGGCTACAAGAGTCTTTTCCACCTCTCTCCGAATATGGATACCCTTGTTGCCATGGGCTCTTCCGCTTCATTTATCTGGAGCACCTATGTGCTTTTTGCCATGACGGCAGATGTTCAGAATGCAGCGCACTACATGCACGATCTGTATTTTGAAAGTGCTGCCATGATTCTAACCCTTATTACCGTAGGAAAGATGCTTGAAGCAAGAAGTAAGGGAAAGACTACAAATGCGCTGAAGGCCCTTATGAAACTTTCTCCTCAGAACGCAACTGTAATAAGAGACGGAAAGGAAGTATCTGTATCCATTGAAGAGGTCCAAAAGGAAGATAATTTTGTGGTAAGGCCCGGTGAAAGTATCCCGGTAGACGGTGTGGTTCTTGAGGGCTCAAGTGCTGTAAATGAAGCTGCTCTTACCGGAGAAAGCATTCCCGTTGACAAGGTAGAAGGGGACAGGGTAAGTGCTGCAACAATTAATCAGAGCGGTTTTATCAAGTGCCGCGCAACAAGGGTCGGAGAAGATACAACGCTGTCTCAGATTATTAAGATGGTAAGTGATGCAGCTGCAACAAAGGCTCCGATTGCACGAATTGCAGATAAGATATCAGGAATCTTTGTACCTGCTGTTATATCAGTTGCTCTTGTAACTACCCTTGTATGGCTTCTTATGGGAAGAGAGTTCGGCTATGCTCTTGCAAGAGGAATTTCAGTTCTTGTTATAAGCTGTCCGTGTGCCCTGGGTCTTGCAACTCCTGTGGCCATTATGGTCGGTAACGGAGTAGGGGCCAAAAACGGAATTCTCTTTAAAACTTCAGCTTCTCTTGAAGAGACCGGGAGGATTTCCGTGATAGCTCTGGATAAGACCGGAACCATCACAAACGGAAGTCCTGTAGTAACAGATATTTTAAGTTCTGAAGGCTTTACCCAAAAGAGTCTTCTTGAAACAGCGGCTTCTCTTGAAAGTAAGAGTGAGCATCCTCTTGCCAGAGCTGTCATGCAGAGAGCCGATAGTGAAAAAATAAAAGTTTCTGAGGTTGGGGACTTTAAGGCATTGCCCGGTAACGGGCTTACGGCTTGTCTGGGAGACAGTGTCCTTACAGGCGGAAGTCTTGCCTTCATAAAGTCAAAGGTTGCTGTGGATAAGAAGACAGAGGAGGTTGCAAAAGCTCTCTCTGACCAGGGTAAGACCCCGCTTCTTTTTGTCAGGGATGATAAGCTTTGTGGCATGATAGCTGTAGCAGATACCATTAAGAGTGACAGTGCAGAGGCTGTAAGGCAGCTTAAGGGAATGGGCATTCATGTTGTTATGCTGACAGGAGATAACGAGAGAACTGCAAGGGCCATAGGAAAAGAGGTTGGAGTAGATGAGGTAATCTCGGGAGTCCTGCCCGGTGAGAAGGCTTCTGTGGTAAGGAGATTGAAGGCAAAGGGCAAGGTTGCCATGGTGGGTGATGGGATTAATGATGCACCGGCTTTGACCTCAGCCGATATTGGAATAGCTATAGGATCCGGGGCTGATGTTGCCATAGATGCTGCAGATGTTGTTCTTATGAAGAGCTCACTCTCTGATGTGTCAGCTGCCGTGCGCTTAAGCCGTGCAACGCTTAAGAATATTCATGAGAATCTCTTTTGGGCATTCTTCTACAATGTTGTCTGCATACCTCTTGCCGCTGGCTGTTATACAGGTCTCGGACTGACATTAAATCCTATGATAGGCGCTGCAGCCATGAGTCTTTCAAGTTTCTGTGTTGTATCAAACGCACTGCGTCTTAATCTTTGTAAAATTTATGACCCTTCAAGGGATAAAAAGATAAGCAAAAAGGAGAAAAAAATAATGGAAAACGTATTTGAAATGGATATTGAGGGCATGATGTGTCCGCACTGTGAAGCACGCGTCAAGAAGGCTCTTGAAGAGGTTCCCGGAGTTAAGGGGGCTGAGGTAAGCCATGAGAAAAACAGTGCAGTTGTTACTGCTGAAACTTCAGTTGAAGAGACTGCTCTGTCCAAGGCCGTAACAGATGCCGGCTATGACGTAAAAGGCGTAAAAAAAGTCTGAAATATCTCTATACCTCATATTAAATAATTTAAACTTTTTCCGGTGGTGTTTTTTTTACCGAAAAAAAATTATTTTTTTTGGTTTTATCTATTGACCCTAACCCCCTTAGGGGGTATGGTTGCCCTTGTAAAGTGCGGGGACCAACTAGATCCAAGAATCCCCACAGTTCTGAAGGCAAACAATGCAGTGGTGCCACCCTAGTCAAGTAAGACGACTTCAGAACGAACTGCATTTTACCTAGGGTATGCGTAGAATGATTGAAGTGCGTCATTTGCGAAAGGAGTTTGATGATAATACAATTCCACTGAAGGATATCAACGTTACCATCAACAACGGGGATGTGATAAGCATCATCGGACCTTCTGGCACGGGCAAGTCCACATTGCTCAGATGTATCAACATGCTCACCGAACCGACCAGCGGTGAGATCATAGTTGATGGCCAGGACATCACAGCACGAGGTTGCGACCTCAACGAAGTGAGAAAGAAGATGGGAATGGTTTTCCAGTCGTTCAATCTTTTTGGTCATCTCACGGTTATCGAGAACATCATGAATCCTCAGATCACCTTGCTTGGCAGAAGCAGGCAAGAGGCGTTCGACAAGGCAATGTACCTGCTCACACAGGTCGGTCTTGCAACCAAGGTGTTCTCATATCCAGACGAGCTCTCTGGTGGTCAGCAGCAGAGAATCGCAATTGCAAGGACCCTGGCAATGGATCCGGACATCATCCTCTTCGATGAGCCGACCAGCGCATTGGATCCGTCAATGATTGGAGAAGTCCAGTCAGTCATCAAGCTTCTTGCCAACACGGGAAGAACAATGATGATCGTCACACACGAGATGGACTTCGCACGCAAGATCTCGAACAGAGTCCTCTTCATGGCTGACGGTGTCATCTATGAGGAAGGAACACCGAAGGAGATCTTCGATCATCCGAAGAAGGAGCTTACAAGAAAGTTCGTCCAGAGACTCACGACTCTCAGCTACAAGATCGACAGCACAGAGTTCAACTTCGAGGCAATGAACGAAGAGCTCCAGCTCTATGGAGAGAAGCTGCTCATCGAGGCAGAGCGTCTTACCAAGCTCAGCCTTGCCATAGAGGAAATCTGTATCAACAACATCGCCAACTACTCGGACAACCCGTACATTCTGGTCAAGATCGAGTATTCGGAGAAGCAGGACACCCTGTACCTCTTCGTGAAGTACAAGGCAGAGGAGCATTTCACTCCTAGAGAGTCTGAAAGCAAACTCTTCCTGTCCCTGCTCGATGAGCCTACAACCACAGTCTCAGAGAAAAAGCTCACTGACGACCCGGATGGTTGTGAGAATGAGATCGACATGAGCTTCAAGTGGATGGAGGAGTGAGTATGAAGAAGATAGCTATTGCTCTTATTGCCATGCTCCTGCTCTGTGCATCCGTCTTCGCTGCCACGATAGACACAAGCAAGTTCGAGACCATCGAGGATTTCAACGGACTTCCAATCGGAGTCCAGACCGCCGTTCTGTACGAGGAGCTGATCCAGGACCGTGTCCCTGACACCGAGTTCCAGTACTACACCATGCCTACCGACATGATCCTTGCCCTCAAGTCAGGCAAGGTTGCAGCCTATCTTGTTGAGGCTGTAGGCTATGGTGTCCACAAGGCGAACCATCCAGAGCTTGGAACCTTCAAGGAGGTCCCGGGCTACATCAGCGCCAGCAACATCATTGGAAACAATGACAAGCAGGAGCGTCTTCTTGCCGAGATGAACGAGTTCATCAGAAACGGCTACAAGAATGGCCTCCTTGGCGATGAAGGTTCACTCTACCAGTATTGGATCGCCGATTTCGACCCTCTGACAGACAATGTCGGAGTCAAGGACTTCGAGTTCACAGGCGAGAACGGAACACTCAACATCGCAGTTGAGGGTGGCTACGAGCCGTTCTCCTTCGTCAGCGACGGAAACCTGGCTGGCTTCGATGTCGAGTTCGTATGCCGCTTCTGCGTTGAGTACGGCTACAAGCCGATCTTCAACGAGATCCCGTTCGAGTCAATCGCTCCTGGCGTCGAGACAGGAAAGTTCGACATCGGAATGAACATCGTCGTCAGCGAGGAGAGAAACGAGACCGGAACACTTTCAGATGTGTACTACACCTGTCCGGTTCTTCTTGTTGTTCTGGGCTCTGAGGAGGCTGCAACTCCAGTGGCAACCACTGCAAAGGCAGGCTCGTCAAAGGATG
>JAILPZ010000007.1 GCA_024699225.1 Sphaerochaetaceae bacterium | reverse complement strand
GAGCGCCTTGCCTCTATTAAGGAGCAAACCGATGCTCTGAGAAAAGAAGCTGAGCTCTTTATAGCGGACAGAAAAGAGACCTCAACACACATAAGAAATACAGTTATTTCAAACCAGCAGGAGCTGATTGAAAGTCTTTATAATGAGAAAAACTGTGACGAAGAGCAGAGAACTCTGAAAGAAAAAATAGATACTGATATGAAGAGGCTTAAGGATAGGGGAGCCCTGTAACATGGCATTTGCGATAGTTTTAAAAAGCATCTTTACCATGATTTCCTTTATGGCCATGGGATATGTTCTGGTTAAGGCCAAAGTTGCAGATTCCCGCCATGCAAAGTCCCTTTCTGCTTTTCTGATTTACTGTGGCACTCCGGGAATGTTCATAGCTTCGTTCCAGGAGATGGAGTACAACAGTGCCGTTAATTTAAGCCTTGTAAAATTCTTTTTGCTCAGTTTGGGAATCCAGGTCCTTATGTTTGCCATACTGTTTCTTCTTTTCGGAAAGAGGATGAGTGACGGGAAGTACAGAATTCTTTCAATCGGCGCCTTTATGGGTAACGTGGGATTCTTCGGACAGCCGCTTATTCTCTCCCTTTTCCCGGATAATCCGGAGGCCTCATGCTACTGTATGATGTTTGCGCTGAGCATGAACATACTTGTTTTTACACTTGGAGAGTTTCTTATTTCGGGAGACAGGCGTTATGTAACAGTTAAGAGGGCAATTATCAACCCGACAGTTCTCGCTGCCCTTGTTGCCATTCCCATGTATGTCCTGCAGATAAAACTTCCCCAGAGTGTTTTTAATATTACATATCTTCTCAGGACCATGAACGGGCCTGTATGTATGCTGATTCTGGGATTCAGACTTGCTTCAATGAGCACAGGAGAGGTGTTTGGAGAGCCATTTGCCTATCTTACAAGCGCCCTCAAACTCATAATTTTCCCGCTTATTACATACGCTGTTCTTTATTTCATTCCATCTCTTGATACTGTTTTTAAAGTCACTATGGTAATATCTGCCGGCACCCCGTGTGCCTCAGTTATACTTGCACTTGCAGAACTTCATGACTGTGAGAGCAAGAGGGCGGCATACAGTGTCCTGCTATCGGCAGTTATTTGTATAATCACACTTCCTCTACTTACTCTCATGTTCCGGTGAATATGTAGTAATGTGAAGTTTCTTTCGCAGTACTGTTATTATTCTTTGTCTTAAAATAATATGTGTGTAAAGGAGAATCGTGGTGAAAAAGATTATCAGCATATTATCAGTATTAATCTGTCTTTTTATCTGCGCCTGTTCCACCTCTTCCGGTGAGAATACTTCTGTCTCTTCTGCTGCAGTAATGGATAAGAAAGGGATTGAAGAGGCACTTAATCTTGCAAACACGGATTCAGAATGGACATACAGCGACAGTTCTGATGCCTGGACTTTAAGTATTGTTACAGCTGTTACAAATCCCGAAATTGAGGACGAGCAGGGCGTTTCAGTCTGTGTTCCCGGAGCCTATGTAAAGGGTGTGGATACAGACGGTGACGGAACAGCAGATGCAACAAGCGGCACAGTTACCGGAAATCTGGTAATTGACTACAGCGCTTCTGTTACAAGCACCAACGGTCAGGTTTACACAGCCGCAACTGCCCCTGTTATTATTAACACAGGTGCTGCAGGATACAGCGAGCAGACAAACCAGACTGCTTCTACAAAATATGCTTCAGAGGGCTATATTAACGTTGCCTGCGGAAACAGAGGAAAGCAGAGTACACTCTCCGACGGGACATACACAGGAGATGCTCCGAGTTGTCTTGTTGACCAGAAGAATGCAGTTCGTTTTGTAAAATACAACATCCTTCTCGGAAACCTTCCGGGAAGTGTTGACTACTTTGTTTCAACAGGCGGATCCGGCGGCGGTGCACATGCAACCATGCTTGCTGCCACATCAAACAATCCGGATTTCTACGACTACCAGATTGAATGTGGTGCAGTAGGTGTCTACAAGGACAGCGACGGAAATTACAGCACAACAGTTACAGTCAACGGTGAAGAGGTAGAGCTTTCAGACGGACTTTGGGGTGCCATGCCGTACAGTGCCATTACTTCTCTTGCAGAAGCAGATATGGCCCTGGCTTTTGAGTACTATCTTGATACTACTTACAGCTTCAACACTGACTTCCAGAAAAACGTTGCATCTTATCTTGCTGCAGAGTATATGGACTACATAAATGCAAAGAACCTTACTGTAGAGGAATCAGCAGTTGGTTTTGATCTCAACGGCGACGGAGACACAAAGGACACAGTAGCTCTTACAATTGAGTATGATGCATCTGCTCATGCAGATACAAACGGTTACTACGGAAGCTATGTGGAACTCTATCTTTCAGAGTTTGAAGAAAGCCTTTATGACTACATTAAGCGCCTGGATTATGCAGAAGACTGGACATGGTTTGATGAGGATGGAAACGCACTTTCAGATTCTGAAGTTGCTGCCATGACTACAGATGACCGCGCAGAAGCTTTTATCAATGGACTTTATGCAAAGGGTAGCACAGGAAGCGGCAGTTCTTCTTCAGGCGGCCCGGGCGGCGGTGGAGCTCCTTCCGGTATGAGTGGCGGTCCTGGCTCAGACGGCTCAGGCGGACCTCCTGATATGGACAGTTCCTCAGCTCCGTCAGGAAAGGGAGGTGGCCCTGGTTCTTCAGACAGCAGCAGTGAAACTGAAGAAGTAGGTACTCCTGATGCAGGAACCACACAGAGTGCAAGCAGCACAACAAACTCAGCAAACTATTCTTCATTTGAAGAGATGCTTGCTTCCTACCAGGCAGATATTGCCGAAATTGAAGCAGGTGATAAATATGGAAACAACATAGTCGAGCTCTATGATCCGACTAGTTATGTTGGAGCAGAAGGCACAGAAGATCCCACATGGGTAAGAATCCTCATGGGCGGTTCTGAAGGTGATATCTCCATGCTCAACTCCCTTAACCTCCAGATCCTCTGGATCAATGCCGGTACAGATGCAGAGATTGAGTGGCAGTGGAACGGCGGTCATGTTCCTTCAGAAATCTTCGGAGATTCACTGGCCCTGTACGTAGATATGATGTACGGCAAGTATGTTGACGGCGCTGTAGAAATTACAAAGAGCGCAGCAACAGGCCAGAGTGCAAACGGCACAGAAACAGAGGCCTCAGGCACTGATCTTTCTGACTGGGTAAGTTATGAAAATGGTGTAATTACCATGGATATAACAGGACTTTCAGAATACAGAACAAGCGGTGCAAGCAAGGCTATTCCGGGCTTTGACGTCATGGACTACGGCCAGGAAGACTATGTATTCGGTAGCTCAACAGCTGACGCAAGACACTGGTCTAAGTATGTTCTCAAAGTTTTTGAGGACAACTCAGATACTCTTTCAAGCCTTTTCTAATCGGGCTTGAAACTCCCTTACTCTTCCCCATCCGAAAGGGTGGGGATCTTTATTTCTAATTAAAATAGCACTGATTATTCACTCTTATTCTTCGAAGTGCTACTATCCTCCTGTTATGGCTTCTTACATACAGGAACTTAGGAAAAAAATAGGTCACATGACCATAATCCACTGCGCAGCAAGTACAGTTGTTGTAGACAGAGACGGGAAGCTTCTTTTAGGCAGAAGGTCGGATAACAACCTCTGGTGTTACCCCGGTGGTGCTGTGGAGATAGACGAGGCTGTGGAGGACTGTGCAAGGCGCGAGCTTAAGGAAGAGATGGGCCTTGAGGCAGAATCTCTGGAGTTCTTTTTCGTAAACTCAGGGAAAGAAACTCATTACACATATCCGAACGGAGATGACGTGTCCAATGTGGAGATTGTCTACATTTGCAGAAAGTACAGCGGCAGTCCAGGATGTGCAGACGGCGAGATGCTTGAAATAAAGGCTTTTGACCCGAAAGAAATTACTTCAGACATGGTTTCTCCTCCAATCTGGCCTGTAATAAGAAGGTATCAGGAAATCATATGTGGATAGCTCTTGTTGCGTTTTATGGAATAGCAAAAGGGATAAGGGAGACAATTAAAAAGAAGGCTCTTGAGACAAACTCTGTTCTTGAGGTTCTTGTTGTCTACACCGTCATATCCTTTATCTTCTGTCTGCCTCAGGCCCCTCAGGCCATGGGTCTGGAGGGAATTCAGTACCTGTGGATTGCAGTAAAGGCTTTCTTTGTCTTTCTCGCATGGATCTGCGGTTTTAAGGCCCTGGGACATCTTCCGATCAGTATCTACGGGGTAATAGACCTCTCCGGTGTTATCTTTTCCACACTTCTTGGCGTGATAGTTTTGGGTGAGAGCCTTAACATTTACCAGATTCTCGGTCTTGCAATCATGATTACAGGTTTTCTTCTTTTAAGATTGAGAAAGAGAAACATTATTGAAGATAAAGAGAAGAGCAGTACGGAGAGCACAGCCTTATTTGTGCTTCTGGCCTTTGGCTGCTGCCTCTTTAATTCCATTTCAGGCCTGATGGACAAGATTCTCATGAAGAACATGAACAGCTCGCAGATGCAGTTCTTCTTCATGCTTTTCCTGGTTCTTTTCTATGTTATTTACATTCTCATAAGCCGTACAAAGATAAGACTTACAGTTTTGAAAAACGTCTGGATTTATGTAATGGCTCTGCTGTTTGTGGCAGGGGACAAGGCTCTGTTTATGGCTAATGCGTACCCTGAGAGCAGTGTTACTGTCATGACACTTATAAAGCAGGTGGGAACACTTGTTGCCATTATCTCGGGAAGAATAGTCTTTAAGGAAAAGGACGTAGGATACAGACTTTTCTGTGCATCCATTATTCTTCTCGGAATAGTTTGCGGGGTGCTCGGAGCACAACTCTTGTAAAGTCTTTCCTTGCTTTTGCGCTGTTTCGCACTTAGAATTTAAGTATACCAAAGCATAAAAGGAGGCTAAGCCATGAATTTGAATGTCAGAGGTATTCGTTATCAGGTAAGTGATGAGACAAGAGCGTTTCTGGATAAGAAGCTCCAGAAACTGCAGTTTGCAGAGGGCTATCTGCAGGATCTTGATATTGTCATGAAGAGAGAAACAGTAGGACAGGGCTTCCATATTGACGCCCAGCTTCATTTCAAATGGGGAGCAGTAAAGATGGTCAGCTATGACTGCTATGAGCTCTATGAAGGAATTGAGGCTATAGCAGACAAGATTGAAGCTGCCGCAAGAAAGGAAAAAAGCAAAGTGATTGAAGGCTGATTTTTCAGCATTATCAGATAACAGATCCGGGAAGAGAACTTTCTCCTCCCGGATTTTTTATTTTTAGTCTTAACAGGAGTTAAGAACTATGTTAAGATAAAATAACTTACTACATAATTAGAGGTTTTATCATGAGAGGGCTTACTAAAAGACAGCAGGAAGTTGTTGAATTCATTGAAAACTACATGGATAAGAACGGCTTTTCTCCAAGTGTAAGGGATATTGCTGATAATTTCGGCTTTTCTCCCAAGGCTGCATATGACCACATGACAGCTTTGAAGAAGAAGGGGATTATCAGAACCGCTGACAACCTTCCCAGAGGTCTTGCCCTGGTAAAGAGAACCCAGAATACGGAGAATGTCATATTCAAGGTTCCTATTATGGGTACAACAGCCGCAGGAGCTCCCATTTTCTCAGAGGAAAACTATGACGGCTATGTAAGTGTCCCGCAGAGCCTCCTCTCCTGCAGTGATTCAGAGAACCTCTACGCTCTCAGAGTCCGCGGAGACAGTATGATTGAAGACGGCATAAATGACGGGGATCTTGCAATCATGCTTAAAACCAAGTTTGCCGACAACGGAGATATTGTTGCTGCAAGCATAGGTGAGGATGAGGAGTATTCCATAACCCTCAAGCACTTCTACAAGACTGCTGACCGTTATGAACTGCGTCCAGCAAACTCTGCATACAAGAGCCTTATCTCCACACATTGTGACGTTCACGGAAAACTTCTGATGATTATCAGGAATTACTGATGGAGAGTGTCTATCTTCTGCTCGGCCCGGAAAAGGGCCTCAAGAATGATTTTATAAAGCGCCTTAAGACCTCACTCGGAGAGTGTGAGGTCTCGCGTTTTTATGCCTTTGAGGATTATGAAGACCCTCTTTATGCCCAGCTTGGCAGTGATGATCTTTTTGCCGACAGAAAACTGATTATTCTTGATGAGGTTCAGGAGATAAAGACAAAGGACAAAATCTCATCTCTTGTCTCCTACATGAAAAATCCTTCGGACTCCATAACCTTAATCCTTTCATCTCCGGCCATGAGGGTTGCTTCAGAGATAATGGGAGCAGTGCCCAACCAGAAGGAAGGAATCCAGCGTTTTTATGAGATGTTTGACAATAAAAAGGAGGAATGGGTCCGCTCCTTCTTTGCAAGAAATTCAATAAGAGTGTCGCCTGATGCTGTAAGTGCAATCATCTCAAAGGTTGAGAACAACGTTGAGGAGTTTGAAGTAGTCTGCTTACAGCTGGTTATGTACCTTCAGAGCGTAGCCTTAAGGGATAATCTTACTTCTGAGGATGTAGATGATTTTCTTATGCACACAAAAGGGGAGGATGAGTTCAGCCTCTTTTCTCTTATGGCAAGGGGAGAAGCTGAAAAATCAATTGAGTGCCTCAGGGCCCTTCTTAATTCTTCAGAATCCCAGAGCACAACAGCTACCCTTCTTGCAGTGCGCCTTTCATATTTCTTCAGAAGAGCGCTTTCTTTAAGCAACCTTACATCTTCCATGCCCCTGGATCAGGCGTTCGGACAGAAGTTTTATGAAGACGACAGGCCCATAACAAACTACAAACAGAAAACAGTCTACAAAACTGCCCTTGATAATTATTCAAAACGGGATCTTGAGCGCATAATGGTTCTTCTTGCCGAGTATGATATTAAAATCAAGGAAGGCGGAAGACTTCAGAATATTATGATGGAAAAGTGCATTCTCGATATTGTTAAAGGAAAGGGAAGGCACCCGGTCTCAGTTAATTTCTTGAAAATGACGAATTAATATTAAGCTCGCTTCTGTACTTGCTGACCGTTCTTCTGGCACACGAAATACCTTTTTCCTTAAGACGGTCGGAAATCTTCTGGTCAGAGAGCTTTGGATTCTCGGCAATTATTTCAGCTATCATATCCTTAACGGCATTTCTGCTCACACTCTCTCCGCTGTCTGTGGCAACACCCTGTGAGAAGAAATACTTAAGGGGAAAAAGACCCCAGTCTGTCTCAACCCACTTTGACTGAGACAGACGGCTCATAGTAGTTTCATGAACACCAATTTTGTCTCCTATTTCCTTCAGAGAAAGGGTTTTCAGGTATCTCGGGCCGTCAGTAAAGAAGTCATGCTGGGCCTCCATAAGGGCAATTGCCGCCTTGTAGATGGTCTGGTAGCGCAGTTGAACCTGCTTAATCAGAAGTTTGGCCTCTGAGACTGAAGTGCTTATATATCTGGAAGCCTCTTTTGCCTCATCTCCGCTCAGGGAGTCTGCAAGCTTTACAAAAGAGTCTGAAATCTCAAGGTCCGGCATACTGTCGCGGTTTAACGTCAGAACAAGACGGCCGCCTCTGTTTCTGATTGAAAACTCAGGCACTACGTATGTTTCTGCGACTCTTGAGTAGTTTCTGCCCGGATAGGGGGTAAAGGATTTTAAAATAGAGTAGAAGGTCTGAAGATCTTCCTCTGAAATCTTAAGCGCGTGTGCAACCTCTGCAGTCTTTCCGCTGTTAAGCTTCTCAAGGTAGTTGTAGACGAGATCTGTAAAAATCTTTAAGTCTTCCTCGTCCATACCGGAAGCGCGGGCCTGAATTACAAGAGACTCACGGAAATCTGATGCACATATGCCGTACGGGTCAAATGACTGAACCAGGGAGAGCGCAGAATCTATATCTTCCTGCCTGTATGCCTTCTCTTCAAAAAGTTTATCAAGAGGGAGGATGAAAAAGCCGTTTTCATCAAGATTTCCTATAAGCATCTCTGAAATCTCGGCAACAGTGTCGTTCGTGTTTGTTTCACCGAGCTGGGAAAGAAGGTGCTCATTAAGGCTTTCTCCGAAAACAGAGGTGTTTTCAAGCATCTCCTGCTTTCTGTCAGAGGCTTCATAGTCTGTGTATGAGAAAGAAGAGAGCTCGTAAGGTGCTGCATCCGGGGCATTGAGAGTCTCATCTTCAGTACTGTTTAAGGCATTCTTTGCCACAGGAGGAGCTTCAAACTCGCCTTCGGGAATCTCAAGGGCAGGGTTCTTCTCTATTTCTTCCTGGATGTGGGTCTTGAGTTCCTGAACGGGAAGCGTAAGGAGGGCCAGAGACTGAAGCATCTGAGGAGAAAGGATCTGCTCCTGTTTAAGACTCTGACTAAGATTTATCTCCATCACTCCTCCTCAAAAAGATCTCCAAAGTAGATTTCTCTGGCAACCTCATTTTTAAGAAGTTCTTCCTTGCCTCCGGAAACAAGAATGCTTCCGTTGCTGATTATGTGTGAGCAGTCAGTAATGGCCAGGGCGTCTCTTACGTTGTGGTCTGTAAGAAGAATTCCAATCCCGTCACCTGCAAGTTTTCTGATTATGTGGCGAATCTCGTATACGGCCTTGGGGTCAATTCCTGCAAAAGGTTCATCCAGAAGCAGAAAGCGTGGATTTGTGGCAAGAGAGCGCGCTATTTCCGTTCTTCTTCTTTCTCCGCCGCTTAAGGTGTAGCCCATCTGACGGGAGATTTTTTCCAGGCCAAAGCTCTCAAGAAGACTCTCTGTAAGTTCTTTCTTCTGGGCCTTTGAAAGGTCGTCCCTGCTTTCAGAGACAAGCATGATATTGTCGTAGACGCTGAGCTTTCTGAAGACAGAAGGTTCCTGAGGCAGGTAGGAAAGACCGAGGCGGGATCTCTTGTACATGGGAAGGTTTGTTATATCCGTATCGTTAATAAGGATTCTGCCGCCGTTACTGGCAATAAAGCCTACAACCATGTAGAAGGTTGTGGTTTTTCCGGCTCCGTTCGGGCCGAGAAGGCCTATAACCTGACCGCCTTCCATACTGAGACTTATATCTTTTACAACCTCGCGTTTTCCGTAAATCTTCTTCAGATGCTCCAGATGGAGGACAGCTTTTTCATTATCCATTAATCTCTCCCGTTATGGAGCCTGAAAGCTCAATTTCTTCCGTGTCTATATCCACCGAAATACTGGAAGCATTGTATGAATCTTCTCCCCAGAGAACCGAGGCACGGCCTGAGAGGGTAAGAGTCTGCTCGTCTGCATTATAGGTGATAATATCAGCAGAACACTTTAAAAGACCTTTTTTGGTCTCCTGTGTTATGGTGGCCCTCATCTGAATGGTAATCTCGGAGGTTTCCTCGTTATATTGGATTCTGGCTCCGCTGATTGTGGCCTCATTCTTCTTATCTTCAAGTTCAACCCAGCCGTCGGAGAGAAGGGTCTTTTCCTGGCGGTCGTAGAAGACATTGCTCGAAGAGAGCGAAATCTCTCTCTCCT
>JAILPZ010000006.1 GCA_024699225.1 Sphaerochaetaceae bacterium | reverse complement strand
GAGTATATTATTCTTTGAAGAATATGGAGGTCTTTTATGGCAAAAGGCGATATCAGAAAAGAAAGTAAGGGCAAGAAGTCTTCAAAGGACACAAAGCAGAAGACAGCACCGCAGCCGGCTTATGTAGCAGCTGAAGTAATTTCAAAGAAAAAAGATAAGGATAACTGGTAAAAATATGTCATCTCTGCAAAGGTATCTGGAAGAATTTAAGGACTCAGTGAATCCGGCCATGGCAGCCTATGTTGCCCAGCTTGAGAACGTGAGTTCTGTTGCTCCGGAAGTTGCAAAGAGCACCGTTAAGGAGCTTGAAGACCAGAGGACCCATTTAAAGCTTATTGCAAGTGAGAACTTCTCTTCAATTGCAGTCCAGAGTGCTATGGGAAATCTGCTTACCGACAAGTATTCTGAGGGCTTTCCGTTCCACAGATTCTATGCCGGTTGTGACAACGTTGATGCAATAGAGGACTACGGCTGCAAGGTAGCCTGTGAGCTCTTCGGAGCAGATCACGCCTACATACAGCCGCACAGCGGTGCAGATGCAAACCTCTGCGCATACTGGGCCATCCTCAATGAAAGAATCCAGGTACCCGAGCTTGAGAAAATCGGCATTTCAAATGTCAGTAATCTTACAAAAGAACAGTGGAATAAGATCAGAAAGCTAACAGGCAATCAGAGAATATTCGGACTTGACTACTACAGTGGCGGACACCTTACACACGGCTACCGCCAGAATGTCAGTGCCCAGATGTTTGATTCTTATTCATACACTGTAGACGAGAAGACAGGCCTTCTTGACTATGATGCTATACAGAAGCAGGCAGAGGCAATCAAGCCTTTGATTATTATTGCCGGCTACAGCGCCTACCCGAGGAAAATCAACTTCAGGAGAATGAAGGAGATAGCTGACAGCCTTGGTTCTGTACTCATGGTTGACATGGCTCACTTTGCAGGTCTTGTTGCAGGTGGCGTCTTTGAAGGTGACTATGACCCGGTTAAATGGGCTGATATTGTTACCACAACAACTCACAAGACACTTCGCGGACCACGCGGCGGCATGATTTTGTGCAAGCAGGAGTTTGCAGAGAGCGTAGACAAGGGCTGTCCTCTTGTAATAGGCGGACCGCTTCCACACGTCATGGCTGCAAAGGCAGTAGCTCTCACGGAAGCTCTTAAGCCTGAGTTTAAAATCTATGCCCGCAGGATTGTAGAAAACGCACAGGCTCTTGCAAAGGCCTGCATGGATGAGGGTATTCCGGTTTCAACAAACGGAACAGACAATCATCTCATGCTTCTGGATGTGCGCCCGTTCGGTCTTAACGGCAGACAGGCAGAATCCCTTCTGCGTGAATGTGCCATAACACTTAACAGAAACGCTCTCCCGTTTGACACAAACGGAGTCTGGTATACTTCAGGTCTCAGGATTGGAACACCTGCTGTTACAACACTTGGAATGGGAACAGAGGAGATGAAGGAAATAGCTTCTGTCTTTGCCCTTGTTCTTAAGAATGCAAGACCTGCAGAAATTACCAGGGGCGAGAAGGCCGGAACTCTGAGTAAGGCAAGGGCTGTTGTTGATAAGAGCATTAAGGAAGAAGCTAAGGCAAGAATTCTTGCACTTCTTGACAAGTATGTTCTTTATCCTGAACTTGACCTTGAATTTTTAAAGCGCGAATTCTGCTGAGATTTCAAAAAATACTCACTCTCTTTATTTATGTGATAGAATAATCAATTACCGACAGGATTTTGTTCTGTCGGCAGGAGGGTGATATGAGTGGTCTCATTCTTATCAAAAACGGAACTGTTGTTACAGCTGACGGCGTCAGCAAAAAAGATGTTCTGATTCAGGACTCCAGGATTCTTAAGGTAGCCCCGGCAATTGATTGTGAAGCACAGGTAATAGATGCTTCAGGAATGTATGTGTTTCCGGGTTTTATAGATGCGCACACACACTACCATCTGGTAAGCCGCGGAACGGTAACTGCCGACTCCTTCCCTCAGGGAAGCCGCCTGGCCTGCTACGGAGGCGTTACAACCGTAGTTGATTTTGCAGATCACCAGAAGGGTATGAATCTGAAAGACAGCCTTGCATTCCGTCTGAACGAGATGAAAGACGGTATGGCCATAGACTACACTCTGCACCAGGGAGTCTACGGGCATGGCTTCACACCCGATATTGAGAAACAGCTTGAAGAGCTGAAGAAGCAGGGCGTCAGAACCCTTAAAATTTTTACAACATACAGAGAGACAGGATACCTTCTTGAAGAACGTGAAAAGATCAAGAAGCTTTTCAAATATGCCAAAAAGCTCGGCATGCTTGTTACTGCCCACTGTGAATACAATCCTACAATAGAAGAGATTTCCGCCTCCTGGAAGGGAGACTTCCTGCCCCATGCTCATGCAGATTTAAGACCTGCAGAGGCTGAGGCTAAGGCTATAGAGTTTTACGGAAGCTGTGCCCTTGAGGAAGACTGTCCGTTCTACGTTGTCCACTGCTCATCAGAGGCAGGACTGAATGCCATAAGAGAGCTAAGGCGTAAGGGCGGTACTGTGTATGCAGAAACCACACCTACATACATGTTCCTGGACAGAAAATATCTTGAAGGAGAGGATGGACCTCTGTATGTCATGACACCTCCTCTGAGAACTGAGCGTGACTGTGTGGCCCTGCGTCAGGCTGTTTTGAACGGCGAGATTCAGGTGGTGGCAACAGACCACTGTTCATTTACAAGAGAGCAAAAGCTTTCTTCATGTGATGTACGTTCTATTTATCCGGGAATCCCGGGAACAGAGGAGCTTTTCCACCTCCTGTTTACCGCCTGGTATGAAAACCCTGTTGTAGGACTTGAAAAGATAGTAAACGTTGTTACAAAGAGCCCGGCGCAGCTGTTCGGAATCTACCCTGAAAAGGGAAGCCTTGAAGAGGGCACGGATGCGGATATTGTTATCTATGATCCGTCGGAAAAGTGGGTTTTAGAAGACAATAATGTTCATACGGCAGCATTATACACACCTTACCGTGGATTTGAGGTTCAGGGTCATGTTAAAATGACCTTCCTCCGCGGCCGTCTTATGATGGCAGACGGAAAGTACCTTGGTGAGGATAATAAGGGAGTATTTTTGAAGCAGCATGATTAAGGGACTGTTATTTGATGTTGACGGAGTAATCTTTAACTCCGAGCCTTATATCAGAAAGGCTTTTACAAATATATTTGCCGAACTCGGAGCAGAGCTTTCAGACAGCAGTTTCGAACCTATTGTAGGAACCGGAGAAATAACAAGCATAACGTATTTTGCAAATCTCTTTGGCCTTAATGTGGATGTTGAAGACGTAAAAAGACGCATTTATGAAAACTACGGAGAAATAATAAAGGGTAAACTCAAGGCCTTTCCGGGAGTTGTGGATTTTATTTACAACTGCTCTGCCTGCGGTGTGAAACTTGCAGTGGCAACAAGCTCTGACAGGGTTAAGTTTCTCAAAAGCATGAAAGAAACAGGCCTGGACATAAAACTTTTTGACGCAGTTATCTGCGGAGATGAGGTTCCCCGTACCAAACCTGCAGGAGATATTTACCGCTATGCAGCTGCAAAGCTTTGCCTTCCTGCGGATGAAACACTTGTTGTGGAAGATGCTCTAAACGGTCTGAGCGCTGCCAGGGATGCCGGTTGCAGTGCCATGGGTGTTACAACCACATTTGACAGAAAAACCCTTTTGCTCGGCGGTGCAGATTTTGTAGCCGACGGTTTTGAAAACTTCGGTGGTTTTTCAAACGTGGAAGAGCTGAATACCCTCATTGATAAGAAGATTAAAATTGACATCTCTTCTTCCTTTATAGGAGAGCTGATAAACAGGGCTTCAGCAGCACTGGAGAATGCATATGCTCCGTATTCACATTTCAGAATAGGAGCTGCGGTTCTTACCGAATCAGGGAAAATTCACAGTGGCTGTAATGTTGAAAACGCCTCTTACGGAGCTACAAGATGCGGAGAGCAGAGTGCAATTCTTTCTGCTGTCTCATCTGAGGGTCCGGCTACCAGAATCACAGCTCTCGCAGTAGCCTCAGAATCTGAAGTACCGGCTCCTCCGTGTTCCATCTGCCGCCAGATGTTAAACGAGTTTTCCTCTTATGACACACAGGTCTACCTATATTCTGTAAAAACGTGTACAATTAAGCATTACAGCTTCAGGCAGCTTCTGCCTTTAGCTTTTGAGTTATGATCAGGAAGGTATTTTTCTCAGTATTAATCCTCATTGTTGTGTGCCCTTTGCTCTTGGTCTCGTGTGCCTCTACATCTGTTATGGTTAAGGACCCTGTTGTCACGGATACAACAACAGATCTGTCATACAAGCTTGAGACTCTCGGGTTCCCCCAGGTCAGTATGAGGGACATTCAGATCTTCTATGAGGGGGATCAGTGGATAGAGAGTGCAACGGAGTATGTCAAAAATGCTCAGAAGTACATTTACATAACATCCTTTTTGGTCTCTGAATGTGATGAGAATCAGGCCTTCTTTGAGGCTCTTGCGGAAAGGGCCAGGGCCGGAGTTGAAGTATACTTTCTCTACGACAGCGCCGGTGAACTGGATATGACTGAGAGTAAGTACCACATAAGAAGTGTGGAGTGGCTCAGGGAAGAGGGCGTACATCTTTACAAGTATAATCCGTTCTCCCTCAACCGCCTTGCCATAGCTCCCAGAATGCTGATACGCGAGCACAGAAAGCAGATTATCATAGACGGACATACAGTCATGACCGGCGGTATGAACTTCAACTATATTTCAGATATCAGCTCTTCAACAAAGGGTCAGAGGGATGCCATGTATGTCTTTGAATCTCCCTCTGTTGCCTCTGTATTAAGCAGTCAGTTTATAGAAACCTGGAACGCCTACAGCTGGGAGGAGATAGAGAACTTCCCTGAGTCTGTGTCTGTATCCTACCCGGAAGAGGGCTGGATAAATGCCTATGTGGTAAACCAGCCTGATTCAGATGTTGTCATGCCCTCTCTCTTCGGTTCCATGTTCTACAGCGCAAAATCCGAGATTCTCTGTCTTCCGCTTCTTCCTCTGTTAAACGGGGACATGACATCTGCTATAAAAGATGCAACGGATCGCGGTGTGGAGTTTCTTTTAATACTTCCAAATGACCCCAGAACCCTAAACTTCAAGGCAGCTCACTACAGCGTAAAAGATCTTCAGGAAGCAGGTGTAACTGTATTAAGCGAGATTGCTGTTCCTGAGACAGAGAATCTTCTTCATGAAAAGCTTATGGTTCTGGATAACCGCTACACCATGATAGGTTCTGCAAATCTCAACTACCGCAGTATGGTTCTTTCAAGTGAGATTGCAATAATAATAGACAGCCCGGAGTTCGCTTCCATAGCAAGAGATCACTTTATGTCCCTTATGGAAAATACGGTGGTTCTTGATTCTGACATGGCAGATCAGTGGCGGGATATCAGCGGCTTTCTCTGTTTCATAGTAGCCATGATGGCAGGTTAAGGAGTGTATATGAAAAAAGGTATTTCAGTTTTGCTTCTTATCATTCTGGTTCTCTTTCCTGCCGTTGCCCTGGAGCGTTTTTCATATGGCGGAGGTTTCTCATTATCAGGTACATCTGAGGCAGAAACCCACCTGGAACTGAACGCTGTTTTCAAGCCGTATTCCTTTGATTATTTAAACCCGTTTGCCCGTATTCAAAGCGGCTTAAGTTTATCTTCTGACGGTCTTTCTTTTTCTTCTCTTAAGGCTTCTTTGAATCTTGAGCTTTTTAAGAGCATGAAGAACCCTCTGTTCTTTACCATGTCAAATCCCGGTCCCTGGAGTCCGTCTTTGGGTGGCGGTATAAGCGTTGAAAACGGTCACATCTATCCGTATGCTGAGCTCTCTCTGTTCAGGGTTCTTGATAAGGACTACATGTACGAGTGGTTTGTTTTCTCTTCAACATTTGATGAGGGAATCAGAACATGGAGTGTCAGTATTCTCCGTATGACCGGATTGTACTAGGGAGGAAACATGAAAAGGATTCTGAGTTTTGTATTTGTTCTTCTTCTTGTTTTTCCCCTTTGTGCTTCCACATTCATGGGAGATATAAGTCTCAGAATAGGGCATGGCAGCTTTGTCGCCCATGACGGAGATTACGGCTTAAGCGTCTTAGGCGGTGCTTCTTTCGGTCTTACAGAACGTCTTGAACTGAATGTTGAGGCCATAACAGAAATAACCCCGTCTCCGCTGTCAGAAGTAGCAGCCGGCTTTGAAATAGGCTACTCACTTCTCGGAAACCGTACCAATGAGAGCGGAAATGCAGGTTTCTACATGAATACCATAATCAGTGCAGGTCTTTTTGCTGCTGACCACAGCGGGAACTTTGCACCGACATACCTTACGCTTAGAATAACACCCATATCAATGGGAACTCCGAACGCAGGATACAGGCAGTCACTTGTGCCGGTAGGTCTTGCGTGGAACTTCAGAGAAAATACATTTTCACTGTTTCTCAGCCTTACAATATATGATCACTACATAAAAGGCAGCTGGAGAGATTACAGGTAAGATTTCTTACTTTTCAAGAGCCATAATCTTGGCTTCTCTGTTTCTGTGTCTTGCTTCAGGAGAAACCTCTGCATCTATAAAGGTCTGAATCATTGAAGGTACAGACTCCGGATAATCTATACGTCCTCCGAAGGCAATAAAGTTTGCATTATTATGCTCTTTTGCCATCTGAGCTGCATAGCAGTTCTGGGGAAGGGCGCATCTTATTCCGTGAATCTTGTTTGCTGAAATGGAAATTCCAATACCGGTTCCACAGCAGAGAATTCCAAAGTCGTAACCGCCCTTAAGAAACTCCCTGCAGGCCTTTTCTGCCTGATCCGGATAATCAACACTGTCATTTGTCTGAGTGCCGAGCCAGACAACTTCATGGCCCTTAGATTCAAGATAAGACTTAATATCCCTTGAAAGATCCGTTGCTCCATGGTCGTTTGCCATGACAATTCTCAGCTTGTTTGACATATTACCTCCGCCAGGACTTAATTAATTCATTGGAGCCTGGGCAATCTTTATTATACTCGGTATTCCTCGGATTGCCTTAACTATTTTCTTGTAAGATTCCTCTTTGTCACACTCCAGCATGAACGTGCCCTGAAGATTTCCAAGCTCATCATCCATAAGGCTTCCTGAAATCAGGTGGCCCTTGTAGCTTCTGATGGCTCCTTCAATCTCGCTGAAGAGGTTCTGAGTTCTCTTACTTGTGACAATAAAGCGTCTTGTTATGGTTTCTGAGTCGGATTCCCATTCAACGTTAATCTTTCTCTGGTCTATTTCCGTCATGTGCTCAAGATTCGGACAGTCAACCTTGTGAACAATAATTCCGCGTCCTCTTGAAACATAGCCTACAATCTTATCTCCCGGAACCGGATTACAGCACTGTGCTATCTGGATCATCATGTTCTTTGAAGAACCGACAGTAACAGAGCTTCTTGAAATATCGGAGATTGAGCGGACTATATCACTGTCCTTCAGTTCAGGTTCGGGTATGGGTTCCTGCTTAACAGCCTCTTCAATATCTTTCTTTCTGGCAATAATGTTCTTTTCTATAACAAGGTTGTCGTCATACTTGTTAAGCCAGTTTCTTATCTTTCTTCTTGCACTGGTTGTGTGGGCATATTTGAGCCAGGTAACACGCGGATGTGCATTTTTCTGGGTAATAATCTCTATAACCTGGGTGTTTTCAAGACTCTGACCAAGAGGAATAATTGCTCCGTTTGCCTTTGCACTTACGGTGTGGTTTCCAATCTCTGTATGAATAAGATAGGCAAAGTCCAGCGCTGTTGCTCCGATAGGAAGTTCAATTGCCTGGCCCTTTGGTGTGAATACGTAGATTGTATCCTTTAAAAGCTCATCCTTAAGGTCTTCCATAAAGGATTCACTCTGCTCAATCTCGTTATTCCATGACTTGAGCTTGGTGGCAATTCTTGAAAGCTGCTGGCTGTCCATGTTTGACCAGTCCTGAGAAGCTTCATCACTGCCGCTCTGAGCCTTGTATGCCCAGTGGGAGGCTACACCGTACTCAGCTATCTGGTCCATCTCGTATGTTCTTATCTGAATCTCAAGTACTACACCGTTCATGGCCATGATTGTTGTATGAAGGCTCTGGTAGTTGTTGGCCTTTGGCATGGCAATATAATCCTTAAAGCGGCCTTCCATTGGCGGCCACAGCTGGTGGATTATTCCTATAAGGGTGTAGCACTCGGTAACTGTATTACAGATTACCCTTACTCCGAGAAGGTCAAAGATCTCATCAATCTCCTTTCTTCTCTTTTTCATCTTCATATAGACGGAGTAGACATGCTTCTGTCTGGTCTTAATTGTAATTCCCTTAATTCCTGCATATATACAGGCCTTTGAAAGCTTCTTTCTAACTGTATCCAGATACTGTACGCTCTCAGCCTTCTTTTCCTTAAGGTAGTTTGTTATGTACTCATATGTATCAGGCTTAAGGGCTTTAAGGCACAGATCTTCAAGTTCGGCCTTCATCCAGAAGATACCGAGTCTGTCAGCAAGAGGAGCGTATATGTCCAGACACTCGCTGGCCTTTTCCTTTGCCCTGGCAGGATCCATGTACTGGAGTGTTCTCATGTTGTGAAGCTTATCTGAGAGCTTAATGATTATAACCGGCATATTCTTGCTCATGGCTATAAACATCTTTCTGATTGTCTCAGCTTCTGCCAGGCTTCTTGAGAGGTTCTTAATGGCCTTGATTTTTGTAACACCCTGAACCAGTTCACAGACGTTCTTTCCGAAAAGCTCTGTAACTTCTTCCTCAGTTGCATCAGTATCTTCAATAACATCATGAAGAAGACCGGCGCAGACAGTGTCAGCATCCATGTTGAATTTCTGTACCAGAATCTCACCTACGGCAAGGGGATGGATAATATAGGGCTCACCGCTCTTTCTCTTCTGGTCTATATGCTTTTCATTTGCATACCAGGCAGCGCGGCTTATCTTTTCCCTGTCTTCCGGTGAGTATTTCTCTGTTTTAGAAAGAAACCTGTTAACTAACTCTTCGTACATAGTGTTGGTTATACAATTTTATTGGCCTTTTTGGCAACTTCACATGTGACCCAGAACTACACGGTCGCGCCCGCCAAGGTCCTTTTTTATCTCAACTGAGGCAAAACCACGACCTTCCATGATCTTTTTTACATCCTCACCCTGGTCATATCCTGTCTCCAGAAGAAGATATCCTCCATCCTCAAGATAATCAGGAGCCTGAGAAACCATTTTACAGATCAATGCCAACCCGTCTTCTCCGCCGTCCAGTGCCAGTCTTGGCTCCGCCTTAACCTCAGCGGGCAGACTCTCTATTACGGAACTTCTGATATATGGAGGATTTGATGCTATGATATGAAACTTTTCTCCCTCAACTCCGTCAAAGAGGTCAGAGAGAAGTAACTTAACCTTAACTGAAGGCGGCAGCAGCTTTGAGGCATTTTTTGAGAAAGCAGAAAATGCATCTTCACTTATATCTGAGAGTGTAAGCTCTACATCGGAAAAACCGGATATCTCAAGGGCGGAGCTTATTCCCACGCACCCTGTGCCTGCACAGAGGTCCAGAATCCTTACTTCAGGAGAAAAGGAAGAAGCAACACTTATGGTGTTTTCAACCAGAATCTCAGTATCAGGCTGCGGAACAAGAACGTTGCGCGGTGTGTAGAACTCTGACTTGTAAAACCCCTTGTGTCCCAGAATATAGGCTACCGGGTCTCCCTTAAGGCGAAGCGAGATAAATTTATCTATTTTTCTTTCTTTTTCCGTATCCAGAGAATCTGAAGAGTGAAGAATAAGGTCACTTCTGCTTAATGAGCATATTTCCTGAAAAAAGAAAGAAACATCCAGGGCAGGGGAGTCTGAGTGACCTTCAAGGGCCTTTATGCACTCTCTGTATTTCTCACCTACAGTCATATTTATTTTGCCTCTTTGAGAGCTGCTTCTCCGGCGCTTATCTTAAGTGCTTCAATAACCTGCTCAAGGTGGCCTTCCATAACCAGGTCCAGATTGTAGAGGGTAAGGTTAATTCTGTGATCTGTCAGGCGGTTCTGGGGGAAGTTATAGGTTCTGATTCTTTCACTTCTGTCTCCGCTTCCAACCTGACTCTTTCTTTCTTCAGCCCTTTCGCGGTTTTTCTTTTCAGTCTCCATTTCAAAGAGTCTTGAGCGAAGAACCCTCATGGCTTCTTCCCTGTTCTGAAGCTGTGACTTCTGATTCTGACATATAACAGTCAGGCCTGTGGGAAGATGTATTATTCTGACTGCGCTTTCAGTTGTGTTGACGCACTGACCGCCGGGACCACCGGCTCTCATAACATCTATTCTCAGATCTTCCTGTCTAATTACAACATCTGTCTGCTCAGGCTCCGGAAGAACTGCAACAGTAACGGCTGATGTGTGTATTCTGCCGCCGCTTTCCGTCTCCGGTACTCTCTGGACACGATGAACACCGCTTTCCCAGCGCAGTGAGCCGTAAACATCCTTGCCGCTTATTGAAAGAATAATTTCCTTGTATCCGCCAAGGCCGGTCTCATTTGAGCTTATCTCCTTGACCTTCCATCTCATGGTCTCTGCATAGTACATGTACATGCGGTACAGATCAGCTGCAAACAGGGCAGCCTCATCACCGCCGGTACCGGCTCTGATTTCCATGATAATATCCTTGCCCTCAAGCGGATCCGGCGGAACAAGAAGCATTTTGCATTTTTTTCTGCATTCTTCTTCCTCTTCCTTAAGACCGGACAGCTCTTCCTTTGCCATATCGGCAAGCTCTCCGCCTTCTTTCAGCAGTTCCTCATTCTCAGAAATCCGGGAGACAATGGAGGAGAGTTTTTCAAGTTCCTCAACTACGGGAACAATATGGCTGCGCTCAAGCATGAGAGAGCGGTACTCCTCCATGTTTTTCATGACGTCGGGGTCTGAGAGTTTTCTGTCTGTTTCTTCCAGCTGATCTTTAAAGCCGGGCAGTTTGTTCAGTAAATCATCCATTTTCTATCCGCAAAACATCCATAGGACAGACTTTTGCACATTTACCGCAGGCTATACATTTAAGGGCTGTACTTCCGTTTAAAACTATCAGGCTCAGCGGGCATGCTTTTGCACATTTTCCGCAGCCGTCACACAGCTTTGTATCCACAACATATACGCCGAAGCGGTTTCTGGTAATAGCTCCCTTTGGACAGGCTCTTGCACAGGCTCCGCACTGAATGCAGGTTACCGGGCGCATTATTATACCCGAAATACCGCTTTCATTGCCAATACCCTTTCTTTCTCTGACCTGGATAAAGGAAAGAGCAGACTGCTCACTCTTAAAATATGTTGTAGAACAGGCTCTCATACATTCCTTACAGCCTATACATCTCTTGCTCTTATCTGAAATCAGGACTCTTCCGGGTCTTTTTGCGCTCTCAGAATCCTGAGGGGCATACGGTGTATTGGAGAGAGGCAGAACAGAGCGTTCTTCTCCATCAAGATGCTCATATGCATCTGCAACCGCCGGTGCTGTCGGTATAGATGTAATTTCTCCAAGACCTATACCACCGAAGGATGTATCAAGACCTTCCTTTTCAACTATTAAAGCTTTAACCTCAGGCACTTCATCTGCCCTGAAGAGGCCAAGACTTCCGAACTTGTCCTGAACCACGCAGTCCTTTATGTCAAAATGCTCGCGCAGTGCGTAACCCAAGCCCATAACCACACCGCCTTCAATCTGGCCCTCAACGTTGGTAGGATTGATGGCTCGTCCCACATCATGAGCAGCTATCATTCTCTCAACCTTGTGTGTTTTAGGATCGAGAATGCAAAGCTGAGTTGCAAACCCATAGGCTACGTGGCTTACCGGATGCTCTTTCTTGGAGCCAAACTCATCAGTTTTAGCAAGATATTCTGCGTAAAAGTGCTCGCCTTCAAGCTCCTTAAGGCTTTTCTTTTCCAGAGCTTCCTTAAGTTTGACTGCGGCTCTGCGTGCAGCTTCACCGGTAACTGTTGTGTGTCTTGAACCGGAACTTGTTCCGCTGTCCGGAGCTTTGTCACTTCTTGATTTTTCTTCCACTACAAAGGAGCCGTCAAGGCCGGAAGCAGAGCAGACCATCTGCTTTAATACTGTGCAAAGTCCCTGACCGAGGCAGGATCCGCCACAGTGAATTACAACCTTGCCGTCCTTCACCTCCAGATCAACTCTTCCGTAGTCGGGAAGACCCACACCGACACCTGCGTTTTTCATGGCACAGGCTATTCCGACATGTTCATTTGAATAGAATTCTTTCTTTACTGCCTCAAGAGTCTCTGCAAGGCCCGTGTACTTGTCTGCAATCTGACCGTTAGGCATGACCTGACCCGGTCTGATTGCGTTTTTATACCTCATCTCCCATCTGGAGATTCCGGCCTTGTCAGCAAGACGGTTTATCATGGTCTCAACTGCAAAGCAGCTCTGGGTAACACCAAAACCCCTGAAAGCTCCTGCCGGCGGGTTGTTGGTATACCAGGCATAGCCGTCAATCTTGAAATTCTGATAGTTGTACGGTCCTGATGCATGGGTACAGGCTCTCTGCAGTACGGGAAGACCCAGTGAAGCATAGGCTCCGGTATCCGTAACAAGTTTTGCCTTTAAGGCTGTAATGGTTCCGTCCTTCCTGCAGCCCATTGTCATATCTATACTCATGGGGTGCCTCTTCGGATGAACCTCAAGGCTTTCCTGTCTGGAAAGCTTCATCTTGCAGGGGCGTTTTGTAAGCATGGCAGCCATGGCACTGAGGTGCTGGACCGTTACGTCTTCCTTTCCGCCAAAGCCTCCGCCTACATAGCAGTTTTCAACTACAACCATTTCCTCGGGCAAGCCCAAAAATGGAGCTGTCTCGCGTCTTGTGTCATAAACGCTCTGGTCTGTTGAGTATATCTTTACCCCTCCGTTTTCAAGCGGGATGGAGAAGGCGCATTCTGTTTCTATAAAGGCATGCTCTGTCCACGGGGTCTCAAAATGCCCTGAAAGGACAATGTCTGATTCAGAGAGGGCTTTATCCACATCTCCTCTGTCCACATGGGTCTCTCCGAGAAGATTTCCTTCTTCGTGGACAAGCGGGGCTCCGTCTGCCATGGCTTCCTGAGGATTCCTTACGCAGGGGAGGACCTCATATTCAACCTTAACCAGATCCCGGGCCTTGTTTGCAGCAAGTCTTGTATCAGCGGTGACCAAAGCTATTACATCTCCGCGGTACCTTGTAATTTCTCCAATATCTATAAGTGCGTCCCAGTCTTTCTTTATATGACCGACTTTTTTGTCCCCTGGAACATCCTTTGCCGTAAAGATGGCAAATACACCGGGAACTTCCTCTGCAAGTGATGTATCAATTGAAAGGACTTTTGCCCTTGGATATTTTGAACGTACGGCTACTACGTTAAGCTGGTCTTCCATATAAATATCATCCGGATACTTGCCGGCACCGGTAACCTTGTCCCTGACATCTACGCGGTGAACGCGTTCTCCGACCAGCCAGTTCCTGTCGTCGTAGAGCATAAGATGCTCATTTACAGGACCATCAGAAATCTGTTTTTCATTTCTGAACAGGGCAGCTGCCATCTGTATGGCCTTAACTATCTTTACATAGCCGGTGCATCTGCACAGGTTGTTTCTGATTGCATGTCTTATTTCTTTTTCGGTTGGAGAAGCATTTCTGTCCAGAAGACCCTTGGCACACATGACCATACCCGGGGTGCAGTAACCGCACTGAACTGCTCCGGATTCTCCGAAAGCATAGGTAAATATATCTTTTTCCCTGTCAGAAAGTCCTTCAACGGTAATTATGTTCTTTCCGGCTACTTCTGTTGTAACAAGGGTGCAGGCACGTGTCGGGACCCCGTCTACAAGGATTGTACAGGATCCGCAGGCTCCTTCTGAGCACCCGTCCTTTACAGATGTCAGATGCAAATTGTATCTGAGATAGTTTATAAGTCTTTTTTCCTCAACAACTTCTGTTTTTTTGCCGTTAACTGTAAAAGTAGCCATAACCATATTATATAATACAGGGGAGCCTCAGTGACAGTTGAAAAGTACGTAAAAGTGCAAAATTGTCTTTTTCCGTGGTTCCTTGATAATTTGCCGACATCTTAAAATTTTTCCTTGCGAGTGTATTTTTCATGGTTTAGGATTTTTAAATGGACGGATTTTGGGAATTTGGCCACAAGGAATAGTATGGGAAAAAGGATGAGTTTTAAACAGTACAGAGCAAATGACCTGCTCGTACTTGCTGTAGTTATGATTGTTTTTGAAACAATTGTGGTGAAGGCGGCTCCCAGATTTTCTTCCCAGCCTTATTCACTTTCTTTAATACCCGCTGTCACATGTATTGTTTACATGAGATGGGGAGTATGGGGTTGCATTCATGCAGTTCTCGGAGGTCTGGTATCGTGTATCGCATCCGGTGCGGATGCTTCACAGTATCTGATTTATGCAGCAGGTAATCTGCTCTCCGCGCTGTCGCTGGTTGTCCTATTTAAGGTGGGTAAGGAAAAGATAAGATCAAAAGTTTTTTGGTCTCTTCTTTATTCATTTCTTGTGACACTGCTCATGCAGCTTGGTCGGGGCCTGGTGGCTTTCTTTCTGGGAAACCCGATTGAGATAGTTTTTAAATTCGTTCTGACAGATTCACTGTCCGGCGTATTTGCTTTAGTAATAGTCTGGATTGTCAGGCGGCTTGATGGTGTTTTTGAAGATCAGAAGGCCTACCTGTTCAGAATCAACAGGGAAGAAGAGGAGGAGCGTAATGAAAGTTAAGGCAGCTGATTACCTTATCTATGATGAAGAGAAGAAAGTCTACAGAGAAAGCCCTGAGCAGAGAGTCAGGGATGATGTAGAAAAGCATTACTGGAAGCATGTTGGTCTGGCAATCGCAAAGGATTGGAGACTTTATGTCATGATTCTGCCAATGCTGCTTGTCTTCCTGTTCTGGAGATATTTCCCCATGTATGAACTTCTTGGATGTTTCAAGGTTTCCGATGAAGTTCTTCCGGTATCCCAGCAGTTATTCTCGGGTTTCTCATATTTCAAGCGTCTGCTTGTTTCCGGAGATGCCCTTTCAGTAGAGTTCTGGAGAGCTCTTCGTAACACATTCCTTTTAAGTTTCTACGGACTGTGTTTCGGCTTCCCGGTACCTATTATTCTTGCTCTGTTCTTCAATGAAGTCAGATCAAACGCTGCAAGAAGTGTCTTCCAGGTTCTCACATATCTTCCTAAGTTCATGTCAACCGTTGTTATGACATCTCTTATTACCATGCTTGTTAAGCAGGGTTCTCTTACACAGAGCTACGGTATTCTTTCTCAGATGATGGAAAAGATTGGAATGATCAGCCATGAGACAGCTCAGGCCGGTCTTCTCAACAATCCGGCATACTTCAGAACAATTTACCAGCTCAGTGGTATTTGGGAGACTGCCGGTTACGGAAGTATTGTTTACTTTGCAGCTATTATTGCTATTTCACCGACCAGCTACGAAGCTGCACAGATTGACGGTGCAGGTAAGATGGCTCAGATGAAGTATGTTGTTCTTCCGAGTATCCTTTCAACAATCGTTATTATGCTTATTACCAGAATTGGTACTCTGCTTAGTATCGGATACGAGAAAGTCCTTCTTTTGTACAACCCGAACACATACGTTACAGCAGATGTTGTTTCAACATTCGCACAGCGCTATGGTCTGCAGGGTGCAGCAAAGGGAATTGCTTCAGCAGCTGAAATGATGAACAACGTAATTGGTATGTTGCTTGTTATTGGATCTAACACGATTGCCAGAAAGGCATCTAACGTTTCACTTTACTAATGGAGGAGTACGGATATGAAAAGAAAACTTGAAACATCAGAACTTATCTTCAAGATTATCAGCTATCTGTTCCTAACCATGTTCTCAATCATGTGTCTTTATCCGTTTGTCTATGCAATTTCTGCAGCAATAAGCGGAAGAAGCGCAGTTGAATATTCACAGGTTGTCCTCTTCCCGAAACAGATTCAGTTTGAAGCTTTCAGCAGAATGTTCAACAACAACATGTTCTGGAATGCTTATTCAAATACATTGTTCATAACACTTTATGGAACAATCTTTGCACTTGGATACTCAATCCTCGGTGCATATGCCCTTTCCAAGAAGAGACTTCTTTTCAGAAAGTTCTTTAACTTCTTCCTGGTTTTCACCATGTGGTTCTCTGCAGGTATTGTTCCTCAGTACCTGAACTACCTGAATACCAAGACAGTTTTCAGCGGAATAGGTATTACAGACGACAAGTGGCTTGTTGTTATTGCCATGGGTATGGCAGCCATGAACGTAATTCTGCTTCGTAACGCATTTGAAAACGTTCCTTCCGAAATTGAAGAAGCAGCAATCGTTGATGGTGCTACCGAATTCCAGGTTCTTTCAAAGGTCTATATTCCAATGAGTAAGTCAACAATTGCAACTGTTGCACTGTTCTTCGGAATTTCAAGATGGAATGGATACTTCTGGGCACGTCAGATGATCAGTAACTCCAACGAGCATCCTCTGATGGTTTTCATCAGACTTCTGCTTGAGGAATATACCGATCCGGAAGCTATGGCAGGTTGGAACTATGCATATGCATCAGACTCTGTCATCTACGCTCTGATTGTATGTTCAATCGTACCTATCCTTATTATCTACCCGTTCATCCAGAAGTACTTTGCCAAGGGTGTCAACATGGGTGGTGTTAAAGAGTAATTATTGGGTTTATCCCTTTATATTAAAAGAATAAAATTTTAGTTTTTAAAGTTTAAGGACTTAAAAAACTTAATGGAGGAAAAAATGAAGAAAGCAATCATTATTTCACTGGTTGTTATGCTTACACTCTTTGCATTTGTAGGATGCGGAAAGTCTTCAAGCTCAATTCCTGTAGCTGAGACAACTGCAGCTCCTGCAGAAGAGGTAAAGACAGAGACAGCTGTTGTGGAAGAGGCTAAGACTCTTGAGTATGCTGACGGTACAGTTCTCAGAATGGCTACCGGTTACAACAACAAGAAGACTGGTCTTACCTATGACGCCAGTGTTGTTGGTGAAGGTATCACACTCGGTGGTGTTACATATCACTCAGGCGACTTTAAGCCGACATGGGTTGAAGTACAGAACATCCTCAACGTAAAGCTTGAAGATAAGTACCAGGGCAACAGCGCAGCTAATGAGCTCAAGTACTGGAAAGAAAGACTTGCTGATGTTGATATTATAATGGGTGGATCAACAACTCTGAACGAGTATGGTGAAGCTGGTAGCTTTGTCAACCTCGCTGAGTATCTTGACTACATGCCAAACTTCAAGGCTTATCTTGAAGCTAACCCAATCGTAAGACTTTCAATTACAGGTAACACATCAACAGGTGCTATTTACTTTGCTCCTTATTTCGATGGTGTAAACGATATTGAAAGAATGCCTCTGATGAGAGTTGACATGCTTGAGAAGCTTCTTGACGGCGAAGGCAAGTTCACAGCAGCAAAGAGCGGTAAGCTCACAGTTGCAGAATATGAGCCATTTATGCCGACAAGCGGAAAGGTTTCAATTGAAACTCCGACTTCTGATGCAAGCGGAACTTTCACACTTACAAAGAACTACGACAAGGCTGGCAACATTGTTGAAAAGATGAACGCAGCTATCAAGAAGGGTGGTCTTAGTGGTGTTGATGCAGTTAACATGCTCAGAAATTATATTGACGCAGCTTATGACGGATACTATGGAACAAAGAGATCCAACCTCTTTGCAGGTCAGGATGCTGCATGGGATGCTGACGAAATGGTTGCACTGCTTCGCTGTGTAGTAGCTAACGCTTACACACTCAACGGAACAGATTCAATCCAGGGTCTCTTCTCACGTGAGGATGCTAACCTTTCAAGACAGTCTGATATGATCAGATTTGCAAGCACACTCTTCGGTATCCGTGGTCTTGAATCAAGACAGGATTTCCTCTACTTCGATGCAGACGGAAATCTCAGGGATGCAAGACAGGACGAGAAGACATACGAAGCTATCAACAGAATGAGAGATCTTGCTCTTGAAGGTCTTATTTCTAAGTCATTCATTGACGGTTCTAACGAAAAGTCTTCAACAATCATTGAGAACGACATTGGTTTCATGAGTTATGACTATAACCAGACACAGACCATCTTCAACAACGACGGTAAGCTTAGCGAAGGCGAAGTTTACAGAGCTGCTATGGTTCCTGTATCACGCTGGTTCGACGGCACAGATCCTAATGGCGTCTACATGAGATTCACAGAGTCCTGGCGTTCAGTTAAGACAACCGGTTGGGCAATCTCCAAGGCTGGCGTAGAAGGCAATGCTGATAAGCTTAATGCTGCTCTCGCACTTCTTGACTTTGCTTACAGCGAAAGAGGTCAGATCCTCCTCAGCTACGGTCCGGATGTATTTATCAAGACAAACGCTGACGGTTCATATGTAACATTCAACTTCAACGGAAAGGAAATGCCTGTTATTGCTGACGAGACAAAGGCTAAGCTTTGGGAGCTCGCTGGTGGTAACTACACCAACTTCGCACGTCAGTACCTCGGATCAACTCTTCACTTCGTAAAGAGCCAGGCATTCGAATTCCAGTGCACAACAGATGCTGGTATGGAAGGTGCAGGTTACATTTCAAAGGCTATCGCTCTTGGAACAATCAAGCATCCTGAACTCGCAGTTGCAAAGAACATGTGGTATACATCTATCCCGACAACACTGCCTACAACAACAGTTGAGACATCTACAATCCAGGGATACACAGAGCTTACAACAATGTTCTCAACAACAAAGGGTGAGTACAGTGTTCTTGTTGACATGATCCAGAAGGGTTACACACTTGACGGTGTTTCTTCAGAAGCAGACATGGTCAACAAGGTTGCTAATGAATGGGGCGGAAAGCAGTACCTCAAGATTAAGGGTGCTCAGTGGACACGTCTCTTGAAATTCTACGAAGGTCTTTAATTGACTGATTAATTAAAAGCAGTCCGTGCAGGGGGCTGGAAAAAGTCCCCTGCATGGAATTTTGGATAAGTTTAGGAGGAGTTATGTACAGAAAACAGATGAAATTTCAGAAGATTTTCTGTGTAATCGCATTAGTGGCCAGCGTGGTGGTCTTTGTCTATTCTCTTGGAATAATGACTGACCTGTTTGATTGCCTTTATTCCACAATGATGGATCCTACGGATATAGACGCAACTTGGGTGAGCGGTTCACAGGTCTATTATTATATGCAGGGTTTCAATAGGAGTTTCCTTTCTTATTCGATAGTCCTGATACTGTTAGCATGTCTCCTTTTCATTACAAATACCGATAAGCGCAGAAGATACTACATTGCAAACTATGTTTCAATTGGTCTTTTCTCTGCAGTAGATCTGTATGTTGTTTTCTGGGGCCATACACAGATTCAGTACTTTAGGAGCCTCTGGAAACAGGTTAACTTTGAAGAACTCAAAGACTTTGCTGAGACATTTAACTCAGCTTACACAGAATCAACATTCTGGTTTGATATTCACTATGCAGTATTCGGGCTCTTACTCGTTGCATGTGGACTTCTTATCTACAATATTTTCTGGAAGAGAAGTCTCATGAAGGAAGAAGCCTTACTTATAAAACAGGGTAAGCAGGAGGAAGCATGAAAAAGGACACTGATGTAAAAACAACCGTTGACCGCATGCGTTATACAAAGAATAAGCAGGCAGCAAATCTTGCTATTCTTGCTATTCTTTTTGATGTTTTCTACTTTGTAAACATTTATAAGAGTGACGTAAGTAACTATTACTACAACATTCTTATCGGTGGTTCTATTGTATTTAACCTTTTGTTTATGCTTGCAGCATTCCTTTGCTCTGAAGAGATTAAGCAGTACAACGAAAAGTATTGTTATCTTCTTCTGGCCATGGGCGTTATTCAGTTCATCAGAATTTTCATCATTCCGATGGCAGCTCATAACGCAACTGTAGTTATTGCCAACGTAGAAACACAGGTTATGAAGGACGGCCAGTTCACACGCTGTTTACTTTATCTGATTATTTCCGGTGTTTGTTGCGTAGCCGGCGCACTTATTGGTATTGCAAGAAGCCGCAAGCTTAAGGCATATGTTGCAACACTTGGCGAAGAAAAGAGGAGAGACTGATGGCTAACCTTAAATTACAGCACATTGACAAAATTTATGATGGAGGCGTTAAGGCTGTTGAGGATTTCAATCTTGATGTCCAGGATGGAGAACTGATTGTTCTTGTCGGACCTTCAGGATGTGGTAAGTCCACAACCCTTAGAATGGTTGCCGGTCTTGAAGATATTTCAAACGGTCATCTGCTTCTTGATGGAAAAGATATTACTCGTGTTCCTGCAAAGGACAGAGATATGGCAATGGTCTTCCAGAACTATGCTCTGTACGGACACATGACAATCTATGAAAACATGGCATTCTCTCTTACTCTCAGAAAGGAAGATCCGAATGTCATTCACAAGAAGGTTCTCGCTGCTGCTGAGATTCTCAACCTTACAACACAGCTTAACAAGAAGCCGGGCCAGCTTTCCGGTGGACAGAGACAGCGTGTTGCCATGGGTCGTGCAATTGTAAGAACACCGAAGGTCTTCCTGTTTGACGAGCCGCTTTCAAACCTGGATGCCAAGCTCAGAGGATCCACAAGAAGAGAGATTCTTCTTCTGCACAAGAGACTTCAGGCTACCATGATGTATGTTACACATGACCAGACAGAGGCTCTGACCCTTGCTGACAGAATTGTATGTATGTCCATGGGTAAGGTTCAGCAGATTGGAACTCCGCTTGAGCTCTATGATCATCCTGCAAACATTTTCGTTGCAACATTTATCGGTCTTCCTCCTATGAATATGTTCGACGTAACTGTTCGTGCTGATCATCTTGAAGGCAAGGGTTTCAAGGCTCCGCTTGATGCAGAAAGCAAAAAGATTCTCAAGAACTATGTCGGAAAGGAAATTGTTCTTGGTGTCAGACCTGAAAACCTTGTTGAAGGTAAGGACATTGCAGTCAAGGTTACAGACAATGAGAACCTTGGTATGAATACCCTTGTTCACGGTCATATTCAGGACGGAGACAAGACATTTGACAGAGTCGTATGTAAGCTCCGTGGCTGGTGTAACTACAAGAGCGGTGATACAGCTATGATCTCAATCAACAGAATGCACTTCTTTGATAAGGATACAACTGTAGCAATTACAGGCAAGGAGAGCAAATAATGGAAAAGAAAGGTTTTAAAGAACGTGTAAGAAAATTTGTTGTTACCCTGAAGAGAAATCCGAGCAGAATTCCGTTAGTTGCGCTTGTTCTGTGCTTTGGGTTCTACTCATTCAACCTTACATGTATTTCAAATACAACAGCTAAGATTAACAGCCCGGGTATGGGAATTTATGGATTTGTTACCATGCTTTTCTCCATGCTCTCTCTTGTTGCCTTTATGAACTCTTTCCCCCACAGAAAGCCGGTTAATAAGGTTATGCTCGGTCTTTCTCTTGCAATGGTTGCTCTGGTTATTTTTGCAGACTTCCAGTACAAGGGTCTGATTCTGCATGCTGTCGATCCTAGCAATCCGAACCATATTACAGTAACTGAGAATACCATGTATATTGTTGATGCATATGCAATGCTTACAAAGCATATTGTATTCCTCATCATTTCTGTTGCTCTTACTGTCCTTCTCCCTGTCTACGGCAAGCTGCTGAAGAAGATTAACACAAACGTTAATGTTGAAGGCTACGGCAAGATGGAAGCTATTGAGCTTCAGAACGACTGATATGGGTAAGAAGTACGAGAAAGAAGAACAGATAGACAAGGATTTCTACAAGCTTAACAAACAGGCTGTAGAAGACCTTGTCACTGCGGATGAAGGGAATTCGCCGGAAGTAACTAAAGAAGAGCTAAAAAAATATAAAAAGCATTCTTCAATAAATCTTCCTTCTTGGCTTAAGGTTCTTTTCATCAAGTTCTGGTTTGCCGGAGCTGTATGTTACTTCTTTCTCTGGGGACTTGGACTTTATGTCCCGTCCAATCTGGATCTGATGGCTATAACAGCCCTTGCAATGGGGTTTGTTATGGACATGTTGGAAAACAACATCCTGAGGTTCATGGAAGAGACCCCGGGAGAGAATGATAAGTGGATGATGATAACGGTCAAAGGCTTTGTCAGTCTTATCATGAACGTTCTTTATTCATTTGTCCTTATGGCCTGTGTTTACGGAATGTACTACCTGATTAACAGTTCTATAATCAGTGCAACCGGAAATATGGATTCTCTTCCGTTTGGAGTTGAGCCTTTAGGCTTTGGCCTGTTGTTCATGGCTTTTGACATGCTCTTCGTGGGCATTAAGATGTTGATAAATAAAATACTGGCTAAGTCCAGGAATAATAGTTGAAGGAAAAGTTGAAGGAGGAGTCATAGATGGCAACATACCTGACTTTAAAGAACATAAACAAGATTTATCCGAACGGTTTCCATGCTGTTCATAACTTCAATCTTGAAATTGAGAAAGGCGAGTTCATTATCTTTGTCGGACCGTCAGGTTGTGGTAAGTCCACAACTCTGCGCATGATTGCCGGTCTTGAAGATATCAGTAACGGAGACTTCCTGATTGATGGTAAGCGCGTTAATGAAAAGGGACCGCGTGAAAGAGGAATAGCAATGGTTTTCCAGAGCTATGCTCTCTATCCCCAGATGACCGTATATGACAACCTTGCATTCGGTCTCACACTTCAGGGTGTTGATGAGGATGTTATAGAAGGAAAGGTTCAGAATGTAGCAAAGATTCTCGGCCTTACCGATTATCTGGACAGACTTCCGAAGGCACTCTCCGGTGGTCAGAGACAGCGTGTTGCTGTAGGTAGAGCACTCATTCGTAAGGTAGGTATCTTCCTTATGGACGAACCGCTTTCCAACCTGGATGCAAAGCAGCGTGTTACCATGCGTTCTGAGATTACTCAGATTCACCAGAAGACCGGGTCTACAACCATCTACGTTACACACGACCAGACAGAAGCCATGACCATGGCTGACAGAATTGTCGTCATGAAGGAAGGTTATATCCAGCAGGTAGGTTCACCTTATGAGCTGTATTTCAACCCGGTTAACGTCTTTGTTGCAGGATTTATTGGAGAACCTCCAATGAACTTTGCACGTGGTGTTGTTAAGGGTGGAAAGATTACAATCGGTAAGAACACTGTTGATCTTTCCAAGAAGCTTACAGCTGCTCAGCTTAAGAAATATGAAGGCAAGGAAGTTGTCTTTGGTTTCAGACCTGAAGCTGTAGTTCTCGGCGAAGTTGAAGGTGCTGCCGTTATTAAGGCTAACGTTGAACTTACCGAGCTTCTCGGAGATAACACAAACGTTTATGTCGATATTCAGGGTGTCAAGAGTATCCTTAAGATTGATCCACATGACACACCGAAAACAGATATTGATATCAAGTTCTCAATCCCGCAGGAAAGTATCTATCTTTTCGACGGCGAAACAGAGGCTGTTATCAAATAAAATCAGCTTAGAGCTGACAGAAGCTGCAACAGGGATGTTGCAGCTTTTTTATTTTTTCCTCTCTAAAAATTTGTGTTTCTCAAAACATTGGTTAAAATAGAAGAGGGAGAGTTGTATGAAAGTACTGAATTTCGGATCACTTAATCTCGATAATGTCTATAAGACAGACCACTTTGTTAGTGCAGGAGAAACTCTTACTGCTGACAGTGTTACAGTAAATGCAGGAGGTAAGGGCCTTAATCAGTCCATAGCCTTATCCAGGGCAGGTGCAGACGTCTATCATGCCGGCTGTCTTGGAAAAGGCGGTCAGATGCTCAAGGACACTCTTGAGAGTAATGGTGTTAACACTTCAATGCTGAAAGAAGTTGACCAATTACAGGGAAATGCCATAATCCAGGTAAATAAAGAAGGCGAGAACTGTATACTGCTGTTCGGAGGCTCAAACCGCTGCATAACAAAACAACAGATAAACGAGACTATGCGAAGGTTTGACAGTGGTGACTATATTATCCTTCAAAATGAGGTTAATTGTCTAAACGAGATAGTAGATTCAGCTTCAAGCTTTGGTCTCAAGATTGTTCTCAATCCATCTCCATTTGATTTTGCCCTGAACTCAGTAGACTGGTCCAAACTTGACTGGATTATCCTCAACGAGGTAGAGGCTCAGCGCCTTATGGAAGATTTTCTCTACCAGGACAACATAAACATAAGTGAAAATCCCAAACTCTTCTGGGAAGCTGCCCACGACAAGTGGCCTGATTTAAAGATAGTGCTTACTCTCGGTTCCCATGGAGCCTGGGCTTTTACTACAAGAGAAGAGATTTTCCAGGAAGCTTTTAAGGTAAAACCTGTGGATACAACTGCCGCAGGTGATACTTTTACAGGCTATTTCTTTGCATCCCTCATTAAAGGAAAGAGCATTAAGGAGTGCATGAGACTTGCTGCAAAGGCTTCATCCATAGCTGTTTGCCGTCAGGGCGCTGCTTCTTCAATTCCAAGAGCAGAAGAGGTTTCCTAAACACAGTTTTTTTAGTAAATTAGTGCAGAGGAAAAAATTTAAATGAGAAATTTGAAAAAAACACCCATAACTCTGCTTTGCGGATACCTCGGAGCAGGAAAAACAACACTTTTAAACAAGGTTCTTACAAACCAGAAGGGCTACAGGGTAGCCGTTATAGTAAATGATATTGGTGAGATCAACGTAGATGCATCTCTTATTGCCAAAGGCGCAAATATCACTGACACAAGTGACATAGTCCCTCTTACAAATGGCTGTATCTGCTGCACACTGAAAAGCCAGATGGCTGAGAATATTGAGAAGATTATTTCTTCCGGCAAGTATGACTACATTCTCATTGAGGCTTCAGGTGTCTGCGAGCCCATGCCGATTGCCCAGGAACTTGAGCTGATTGAAAACGGCAGACTTGATAACGTAGTAGGTGTTGTAGACGCAGCCCGCCTTGTTGATGAGTTTGCAGGCGGTGAAAACCTTCTTAAGAAGGATGCTATAGAGGAAGAGGATGTTGAGTCTCTTCTCATTCAGCAGATTGAGTTCTGCTCAACACTGGTAATTAACAAGAAGGACCTGGTTTCAGAGTCTAATCTGAAAAAGGTAAGAAAGGTAATTGAAGCCCTTCATCCGGGAGTTAAGGTATTTGAAACAAGTCAGGGAGATGTTCCTGTGGAAGATATTATCTGCACACACAGCTTTGATTTTGCAGACGTCTACGAGAGTGCAGGCTGGTGTAAGGCTCTGGCTGAAGGTGAACTTGACCCGGACCATGACGAACTGCATGAAGAAGAACACGAGCACGAGCATCACCATCATGACCACGATGAAGAAGAACACGAACATCACCATGACCATGAACACCATCATCACCATGAGCACAAGCACGAGGGAGATGAGGAAGATGAGTATGGAATAGGAACTTTCATCTACTATAAGAGAATCCCGTTTGACAGAAACTCTCTTCGCTCATTCGTGAAGAACTGGCCGAAGGATATTATCAGATGCAAGGGCGTTATCTGGTTCGCTGATGAGTACAATGAGGCATATGTCTTTGAGACATCAGGTCGTCAGATTCTCTGTGGTCCTTACGGACAGTGGGTAGCTTCAGCTCCTGAAGATGAGAAGAGGCAGATTCTTGATGCCAACCCGCAGCTTGTTCAGGACTGGGACGAGAAGGTCGGGGACAGAATGATCCGTATCTGCATAATCGGCAAGAACCTTGATAAGAAGGCAATTGCTGCAGAGCTGGACAAGTGTCTTTCAAGATAAGTAATTAATAATAAAATAATAGCTGCGGCCAAAACCGCAGCTTTTTTAATGCTTAAGCAAGCTTTTCAGATATAAATACCTCTGGTACTTCTCTTCCTTTGAGAAGTGTTCCTCACGGCTCTGAAGTGAAATATTAACATAGTCACAGACATCAGGACTCTGGTCTATCTGGTCACTGGTAAGGTCGTACAGCTTCCCGTCAATTTTATTAAAGCAGTGCATGTCCCCCGAAGGAAGTCTTGATCCATACACATCACCGCCTAAAACATCCTGAACAAGAAAAGAAGTTATGGAGCACTGACCGAGTGTTCTGTTTGAAATGCACCATCTCTCCTGCATACGCGGAGCACAGGTTTCTTTGCACCAGAGAGAAAACAGTTTTCCGTAAAGCAGAAGAATCTTCTTGTCTGTTCTAACTCCGTCAGCGCCGTAGAATGAGAAGATCTTATCCAGCAGGTCAATGCAGCCTTTTTCAATCTGGTTGTAGACCCTGTCAAAACCACCTGTGTACCAGGGGTCTTCAATTTCAGCTTTGTAGAGTAGGGATATCTTATGGTCAGGGTCGTTGTCTGTCATGCGAAGGGCGTTTCTCATATTCCAGTTGTCCATAACAAGAATGTAATCAAAGTGCTTGTAATCAGAACGGGTAAGCTGACGTGCTCTGTGAGTAACATCTGTTATCCCGTGCTGAGCGAGAACCTTCCTTGCAGGCGGGTAGACCGGGTTACCGATCTCTTCTGTGCTTGTGGCAGCACTGTCTATTTCAAAGACAGATGACAGACCATAATCATAGACCAGGCGCCTGAACACATACTGGGCAATGGGACTGCGGCAAATATTTCCATGGCACAAAAAAAGTACTTTTATCATAACGGTTATAACCCTCCGTAACTCTACAAATCCTTGTTATATCATTAGTTACTGAAATTGCTCAATTAAGGCTATTTTCCCATAAATCTCCACAAATATCCATAAGTATGTGTGCAGACATGAGGTGTGATATGAGGAAGAGACCCAGCAGTTGATATAACAGCTTGAACTTATAGAAAAGGCACCATATATACCGGAATATAGTGAATACCATTCTCCCATTTATAATCTTTGGTATGGACAACGTATCTTTTACAATTCCCATAAACAGGCGGATGCTGATGCTTTTGGAAAGATTTCTGGTGGCCGTATCAGAGGAAAAATATCTTAATTACGTAGTTAATGATAAATATTTACGTTCCACTTGGTAGCTGAGTTGCTAACTTCCCAACTGCTGAAACCTAAAGTATTATTAATTCTTTCAATACACCCTCCAGCTGTTGTCAGATTAACATTTCCTAAGCCGTTAGAGTTAACAAGAGTCTGGAGTTTTGCTTCATCTGTTACACTAGTATCTGTAATGACAGAATCAATTACTAAGCCGTTTTTATCAAACACTGCAACATAGTAATTTGAGTCTCCGGAAATTCTCCCTTCTACAACATTTATGCAGTTTGTTTGGTAGTCTGAAGCTTTGGTAAAACTTACAGAATCGTTAGATTCCTTTCTCTTACCATCATAGCAAAACCATGCCATCTTTCCGTTGTTTTTTCCGTAAAGAAGGAATTCATATTGGGCAGCATCACCACCATCGCCGAGATAATATGCTGTTCCATAGGAGTCAAAATGGTTGTTACTAAGTATTTCTCCGGCACCCTCAACAACATCAAACTCATCATTGGTACCAGAGCCGGCATTTACATCAAGAATCAAAGCATGGACGTAGTTGAATGTTTTGTTATCCTTGCTTATCTCTACTTTGATGTATTCGCTGTCATTTACACCCTCAAAGATGTAGTTTCCGTTTTCAGCTACGGTCATTGACAGAGCTATATCGTTTCCGAATAGTTTGGTGTTTATTTTGCTGCCTTTTTCAATTTTCTGTTCTTTGAAACCTGTAATAGGAGGAGATATTCTGTACGCAAAGAAACGTTTTACAGTTGACGTATTGGTTATGTCTTCTCCTGTAATTGGAATTCCAACATCCTTTGAATCTCTGTCGTTTCCCTCTGCAAACTGGGGAACTTGTACAGTGTATGTGGTAGGAGTTATTTCTCCGTCACAAGATGAAAAAACAAATAATGTTGTCACAATTAAAAGAGCAAGAAACAGGGTTCTATAATGTTTCGTATAAAACCTCCTAACTATTATTCTTTATCGTCATCATCCCAGTCGGAAACAAAATGGACATCTCAGCTATTAATGTCCATTGCAAAGTTGTCTCCCATACGTAGCATGATGTTGCCGTCAAAGTCCATGCCGGTATTGTCGCCGGTTTTTATGATAAAGTCGTTATCATCAAAATCGAAAATACTGCGCATTTCTTATTCCTCACGTTATTATAAACGCAGAGGTTCGATAATGAAAGATGTTTCCATGGCAAACGAAAAGCACTTTAATCATAAGTCTAAATAAATATCCAGAGCTCTTATACAGCTAACAGGTTTAACAGCATTACTCGCTTTCTTCTCTGACTATGAAATTAAATATAATTATGGGATAATAAAGAGGATTAAGTAACACGGAGGAGTTATGTCACAAATGAACCCAATCAGAAACCTTAAGGATACAAATGATATTTCTGTTACCAAGAATGGTTGTGTTGAGAATGCCAAAATTCTCTCTGCCCTTGAGGCTGCAGAAAAAGACATACGCAATGGAAAAGTATGCGATGCATTTGAAGCCCTGAAGGAAGTTCGAGAGAAATATGGGTTTTGAAGTTATTATAACTGCGTTGAAATAAATATCGGAAAATCCTTTTGAACCCGCACGCATATGAAATTATTCTATTTTTATATCAGATGAGCAAATGAGAGGATTTTTTCTTTGAACACATAACTTCCCTTAGACTTATTTAATATTTGTCCAGGTTTTTGTCTGTACCTCCACAAGAGAAATCCTGAGCTGCTGCACTCAGGATTTGTATTTGCTTTGTTTTGTATTCTTAGAACAGACCGCTGACTTCACCTGTTTCAGTGTTTATGTCTACCTTTCTGTAGGCCGGGTTGCTGCCTGTGCCGGGCATCATGGTTATGGATCCTGCCATGGGGCAGAGAAAGCCTGCACCGTTGTACTCAAGAATGTCCCTGATTGGAAGCCTCCAGTTCTTTGGAACGCCCTTTAATTCAGGATCATGGGAGAGTGAGAGATGAGTCTTAACCATCATGGTTGCGTAGTCTGCGTACTTCGGGTCTTTCTCAAAGCGCTCTGCCTTCTCTATGGCAAGAGGAGCCCAGTCAACACCGTCTGCACCGTAGACTTCACGTGCTATCTTTTCAACGCGCTCTCTTAATGGCATATCAAGGGAGTAGAGGTAGTTAAACTCTGTTTTCTCCTCACAGGCTTCTACAACCTTTTCAGCAAGCTCTCTGGCTCCTTCTCCACCGTACTGCCAGTGCTCTGAAAGTGCACAGCGGACATTGTTCTTCTTGCAGAGGTCTCTTAAGAGCTGAACCTCTGCATCTGTGTCAGTTGCAAAGCGGTTTATGCAGACAACAGGAGTAACACCTGCTTTCTTAACTATATTTACATGGTGGAAGAGGTTCTCGGAGCCTTTCTCAAGAAGCTCAAGATTCTCTTCTGTGTATTCTTTTGGAAGCTTCTTGCCCGGAGTGACCTTAGGACCGCCACCGTGCATCTTAAGGGCTCTGATTGTAGCAACTACTACAGAACAGTCAGGCTTGAGACCTGAAAGACGGCACTTAACGTTCCAGAACTTCTCAAAACCTATGTCGGAAGCAAAGCCGCTCTCTGTAACATGGTAGTCAAAAAGCTTAAGACCAAGGCGGTCTCCTATGACCGAAGACTGACCTATGGCTATGTTTGCAAACGGACCTGCATGAACTAAAACAGGCTGACCTTCTACCGTGTAGCAGAGGGTAGGGTTGATTGTGTTTCTCATCCAGGCAGTCATGGCACCTGCTACTTCCAGATCTTCTGTGGTAACAGGATTTCCCTTCTTGTCGTAGGCTAAAACTATTTTACCGATTCTTTCCCTGAGGTCCTTAAGATCTCTTGAAACAGCAAGAATGGCCATAAGCTCGGAAGAGACAGCTATGTTTGTCTTAGTCTCCATCCTGAAGCCGTCAAGCTTGCCCTCACCAAGACCTATTTCCATCTTTCTCATAGCCTGACAGCAGAAATCCATAACAAAGTTCCACTGGATACGGTCAGGATCTATGTCGAGACGTTTAAGACCGATTTTATTTAGTCTCTCATCGTCGTAGTTTCTCTCATGCTGCATACGGGCATTGAGTGCAACCATGGCAAGGTTGTGGGCATTTGTAATGTCGTTTATGTCGCCTGTAAGACCGAGAGAGAACTCTGTCATGGGGATAAGGAGGGCATTTCCGCCGCCTGCTGCTGAACCCTTAACGTTCATGGTAGGACCGCCTGAAGGCTGTCTGAGGCAGCCTCCTGACTTCTTG
>JAILPZ010000041.1 GCA_024699225.1 Sphaerochaetaceae bacterium | reverse complement strand
ATGAGACGTGAGTACAACTGTGAAGTCACAGTCGGTGCACCTGAGGTTGCATACCGCGAGGCAATCTCACAGAGAGCCGAGTTCAACTACACCCACAAGAAGCAGACTGGTGGAAGCGGTCAGTATGCACGTGTTGCCGGTTACATCGAGCCTATCATCCAGGAGCCGGGCAGCGACGAGGAGCCGAAGGACTTCGAGTTCCTCAACGAGGTCAAGGGTGGTGCAATCCCAACCGAGTACATCCCATCCTGCGAGAAGGGTTTCCAGACAGCAATGAAGAAGGGTCCTCAGCTCGAGTTTCCGATTGTCGGAGTACGCGTATGCATCAACGATGGTGCATGGCATCCGGTCGATTCTTCAGACATGGCCTTCCAGACAGCTGCAATCGCAGCCTTCAAGGAGGCTTTCGCCAAGGCTAAGCCGACCATCCTCGAGCCTATCATGAAGGTCGAGATCGAGGGTCCTTCCGAGTTCCAGGGAGCAATCTTCGGAACAGTCAACCAGCGCCGTGGCATGATCGTCAGCTCAACAGAGGACAACAACGTCTGTACAGTTGACGCCGAGGTCCCACTTGCAGAGATGTTCGGTTACTCCACAGTCCTGAGATCCATGACGCAGGGTAAGGCGGAGTACTCCATGGAGGTCTGCCGCTATGCCAAGGTCCCACAGTCAATCGCTGAGGATTTGAAGAAGAAGAAGGAAGAGAAGGATAAAAACAAGAAGTGATTTTCACTTTTATGTGTTATCATCTAAGTAAAGAAAACCCAAAGGAAACGATATGGAAGTAGCAGAGCTTATCAAGAAGAGTCCCATCAGGGTCCTTGAGAATTCAATCGATGGCGGCCTCGGCCGTGGAAACCTCGGTGTCCTTGCCTCACAGCACGGTGTCGGCAAGACAGCCTGCATGGTTCACCTCGCAATAGACAAGATCCTCAGAGGTCTGAACGTGATCCACGTCTCGTTCGGTGCCAATGTGGAGCACATCATGAACTGGTACAAGGAGGCCTTCCGTGAGATCTCCGAGTTCCGCAGCCTGGACGATGCCTTCGACGTCTACCAGACGATCCGCTCAAACCGCGTCATGATGAACTTCAGCCAGGAGGGAGTTGGTGTGGACAAGATCCTCTCCAGCCTCGAGACACTGATCAACCAGGGTTCATTCAAGGCCGATGCAGTCTTCTTTGACGGCTACAAGCTGACAATCGCCTCTGACGAGGATGTCAAGAAGATCAAGGATTTCGCAAAGAAGATGAACATTGAGGTCTGGTTCTGCGTCTCTCCTGCAAGACCTAACGTCGAGTTCACAGAGTACGGAGTCCCAGTGACAATGGATCCTTATCTCAACCTGATCGATGTCCTCATCGGACTTCATTACAACGACGAGAAGAGCAGGGTAATCATGACGATCGTCAAGGATCACAACAAGAACCTTCCACATCCGGCAGGTGTTGCACTTGATCCAAGCACAATGCTTATCTGCGAGTGATTTTCTTGTAGATCCGAAGCATTTTGGAGTTGGCTCCCGAGAGGGGGCCATTTTTTTTTGCAGAAAAAAATAAAGTCCAATTTCTCGGTCCTACTAAACTATTGTTAAACTGTAGCAGAAAAGTATTTCAATTATTTTCCAAAAAAAAGCCAAAAAGCCTTGACCCCTACCCCCTTAGGGGGTATGGTAGGCCCTGTAAAGTGCGGGGACCAACTAGATCCAAGAATCCCCACAGTTCTGAAGGCAAACAATGCATGTGGTGCCACCCTAGTCAAGTAAGACGACTTCAGAACGAACTGCATTTTACCTAGGGTTATTGCGGAATGATAGAGATTCGTCATTTGCGAAAGGAGTTTGATGATAACACCATCCCACTTAAGGATATAAATGTTACCATCAACAATGGGGATGTGATAAGCATCATCGGACCTTCTGGCACGGGCAAGTCCACATTGCTCAGATGTATCAATATGCTGACTGAACCAACTTCAGGTCAGATTATTGTAGATGGCCAGGACATCACAGAAAGAGGCTGTGACCTCAACGAAGTGAGAAAGAAGATGGGAATGGTTTTCCAGTCCTTCAATCTCTTTGGGCACCTTACTGTAATAGAGAACATTATGAATCCTCAGATTACACTGCTCGGCAGAAGCCGACAGGAGGCCTATGATAAGGCTATGTATCTGTTGACTCAGGTCGGTCTCGTTACAAAGGTATTTTCTTATCCTGACGAGCTGTCAGGCGGCCAGCAGCAGAGAATTGCAATTGCCAGGACCCTTGCAATGGATCCGGATATTATTCTCTTTGACGAGCCGACAAGTGCACTTGATCCTTCAATGATCGGAGAAGTTCAGTCAGTTATCAAACTTCTTGCCAAGACAGGCAGAACCATGATGATTGTTACTCACGAGATGGATTTTGCACGAAAGATTTCCAACCGTGTTCTGTTTATGTCAGACGGTGAGATCTACGAGGAGGGAACTCCGAAACAGATCTTCGAAAACCCGAAGAGGGAGCTTACAAGACGCTTTGTACAGAGACTTACAACCCTCAGCTACAAGATTGACAGCACAGAGTTTGACTTTGAGGTCATGAACGAAGAACTCATGGCTTACGGTGAGAAACTCCTTATTGAATCAGAAAGACTCAGTAAGCTCAGTCTTGCAATTGAGGAAATCTGTATCAACAACATTGCAGCTTACTCAGACAACCCGTTCATTCTTGTAAAGATTGAGTATTCAGAGAAGCAGGACGTTCTCTCTGTTTCAATCAGATACAAGGGCGACGAACGTTTTGATCCTAAGACTTCAGAAAGTAAGCTCTTCCTGCTCATGCTTGAAGAGAGTACAACTACAGTTTCTGAAAAGGCTCTTAAGGATGATCCTGACGGATGTCTCTATCAGATTGATATGAGCTTTAAGTGGGTGGAGGAGTGAGCATGAAAAAAGCATTACTTATTTTTATGATTGCCGTGCTTCTCTGCACAGGTGTATTTGCCGCAACAGATACTTCATCTTTCAAGACTCTTGAAGACTTCAACGGTCTTCCTATCGGAGTCCAGACAGCTGTTCTGTATGAAGAGCTCATGATGGACAAGGTCCCTGATACTGAATTCCAGTACTACACCATGCCTACAGACATGATTCAGGCTCTCAAGAGCGGAAAGATTGCAGCCTACCTTGTTGAAGGTGTAGGTTACTATGTTCACAAGGCAAACCATCCGGAGCTTGATACTTTTGTTGAAATTCCCGGCTATATCAGCGCAAGCAACATAATCGGTAACAACGAGAGAACAGAGCGCCTTCTTTCTGAGATGAATGAATTTATAGCAAAAGGCTATGAGAATGGTCTTCTCGGAGATGATGGAGAGCTCTATCAGTACTGGATTGCTGACTTTGACCCTGAAACAGATACCAGGGGCGTAAAGGATTTTACATTTACAGGTGAGAACGGAACACTGAATATTGCAGTTGAGGGTGGCTACGAGCCGTTTTCTTTTGTAAGTGACGGAAACCTTGCAGGTTTTGACGTTGAGTTTATCTGCCGCTTCTGTGCTGAATACGGATACACTCCTATTTTCAACGAGATTCCGTTTGAAGCTATTGCACCGGGAGTTGAGACAGGAAAGTTTGATATTGGTATGAATATTGTAGTCAGCGAAGAGCGTAATGAAACAGGAACGCTCTCAGACGTCTACTACACATGCCCTGTCTTCCTTGTAGTCCTTGCTCCTGAAAATACTACCCGTACAGGATCTTTTGATACTATTGAGGACTTTGACGGTCTTCCAATCGGTGTTCAGACAGCTGTTTTGTACGAAGAGCTGATTATGGACAGGGTTCCCAATACTACTTTCCAGTATTACACCATGCCTACTGACATGATTCAGGCTCTCAAGAGCGGTAAGATTGCTGCCTACCTTGTTGAAGGTGTAGGTTACTATGTCCACAAGGCAAACCATCCTGAACTTGAGACCTTCAAGGAGATTCCGGGTTACATAAGCGCAAGCAACATAATCGGAAACAATGAGAGAACAGAGCGTCTTCTTTCTGAGATGAACGAATTTATTGCCAACGGCTATGAGAATGGTCTTCTCGGAGATGATGGAGAACTCTATCAGTACTGGATTGCGGACTTTGATCCTGAGACAGATACAAAGGGTGTAAATGACTTTACATTCACAGGCGAGAACGGAACCTTAAATATTGCAGTTGAGGGTGGCTATGAGCCGTTCTCATTTGTCAGTGACGGAAATCTTGCAGGTTTTGACGTAGAGTTCATCTGCCGCTTCTGTGCTGAGTACGGATATACTCCTATTTTCAATGAGATTCCGTTTGAGGCTATTGCACCGGGAGTTGAGACAGGTAAGTTTGATATTGGTATGAATATTGTAGTCAGTGAAGAGCGTAACGAGACAGGTACACTCTCAGATGTCTACTACACATGTCCGGTCTTCCTTGTAGTCCTTGGTGAAGAAATCCAGGGAACAGGTTTCCTCAATAAGATTGAGAACAGTTTCTACAAGACCTTTATCAAGGAGAACAGATGGAAGCTCTTTGTACAGGGCGCCGGAGTTACAATCCTTATTACCATCTGCTCAATTATTGCAGGTACTATACTCGGATTCGGTGTATACATGCTCTGCAGACACGGAAATAAGATTGCCAACAGAATAACGAACTTTGTCATGTGGCTGATTCACGGCATGCCTACAGTTCTGCTTCTCATGATCCTGTACTATATTGTATTCGGCAAATCAAGAATGAGCGGAACATGGGTTTCTGTTGTAGGATTCTCCCTCATGTTCATGTGTTCCATGATTGAGATGCTCAGAGTAGGTTACAACGCCATAGGAAGAGGTCAGTATGAGGCTTCAACAGCTCTCGGATATTCCGATAAGCAGAGCTTCTTCAAGATTCTCCTTCCGCAGGCTGCAAACCACTTCCTGCCGCTGTACAGCAACGAGGTTGTTACCCTGATTAAGGAAACATCAGTTGTCGGTTACATTGCCGTTCTGGACCTTACCAAGATAAGTGACCTTGTTAGAAGCCGTACATATGAAGCATTCTTTGCCTTGATTCTTACAGCTGTAATTTACTTCATAATTGCAGAAGTTCTTATCAGGGTTGTAAGAGCAATCCAGAAGAGAATTGATCCTAAGCGCAGAAGCGAGGAAAAGATTCTCAGCGGAATTAAGCAATGGGATTAATTGCTTGAATATTAATAACAAATGACGAGATGGGCCGGGTTTTTTAATCCGGCCTGTTTCTTTTTCCGTCTCCTGTAGTGTATGATTTTCCTATGAGTGAAAATTATCAGGACCTTAATTCAAAGACTATTGACCGCTGGATAGATGAAGGCTGGGAGTGGGGTATTCCGATTGACCATCAGTGTTATGTGGATGCTGTTGCAGGAAAGTGGGATGTAAAACTTACTCCTGTGAAGAATGTTCCTCATTCATGGTTTGGAAATCTTAAGGGCCTTAAGGTTCTTGGTCTTGCAAGCGGAGGCGGCCAGCAGATGCCCATTTTTTCTGCGCTTGGCGCCTGTTGTACCGTTCTTGATTACTCTGACAGACAGCTTGAAAGCGAGGCTCTTGTTTCAAAGCGTGAAGGCTATGAGATTTCAATAGTCAAGGCAGATATGACAAAGCGCCTTCCTTTTGAGGACAGCAGTTTTGATCTTATCTTCCATCCTGTTTCAAACTGCTATATAGAAAAGGTTGAGCCTCTGTTTCTTGAATGTGCAAGAGTTCTCAAGAAGGGCGGGGTGCTTCTCTGCGGACTGGACAACGGAATTAACTACATTTTTGACGGTGAAGAGGACCGTGTTGTTAATTCTCTTCCCTTTAATCCTCTTGTAAATGAAAAGCAGAGAAAACTCCTTGAGAACGAAGACTGCGGCATTCAGTTCTCCCATACTCTTGAAGAACAGATAGGCGGACAGCTTAAGGCGGGGTTTGTTTTAACTGACATTTATGAGGATACAAACGGGGAAGGGCGACTGCATGAATTAAACATTCCGTCTTTCCTGGCAACAAGAGCCGTGCTGAAGTAAAAAAATGTATTAAAAGTACAATGAAAAACTGATTAAAGTATGTTAATCTTAGCTATCGAAGGCCTAAGGGGGACTTGTCTATGAGCAACATGAGAGGAATTTATACTTCTGTAAATGACATAAGAAAACGCGTTTATGCTGAGATAGCAAGACTGTCTTATGATTACAAGGAAGGAGATCTTTCACTTCTTGAATCCATTCCTTACAAGATTATTCCGGGAGAGGTTTCTACCTACAGAGACAGCGTCTTCCTTGAAAGAGCCATAGTCCGTGAGAGAATGAGACTTGCCATGGGTCTTAACGCCCGTTCCGCATCTGAACAGGCTGCTGTTACAGAAGGTGCAGAAGAGTGTGTCAAAGAAGAAAAATACTACGAGCCGCCTTTGATTAATATTATCAAGTTCGCCTGCCATGCATGTCCTGATAATGTTGTAAGGGTTACAGACTCATGCCAGGGCTGTCTTGCACATCCGTGTAAGGAAACATGCCCCAAGGGCGCTATTTCATTTAAGAACGGCAAATCCTTTATAGACCAGAGCCTCTGTATCAAGTGCGGAAAGTGTGTAGACGTTTGTCCCTACGGCGCAATACTTAGGATGAAGAGACCCTGTGCTTCCGCCTGCGGTATGGGAGCAATCAAATCAGATGAGTACGGAAGAGCAGATATAGACTACGATAAGTGCGTATCCTGCGGTATGTGTCTTGCAAACTGCCCGTTTGGTGCCATTGCTGACAAGGCTCAGATTTTCCAGCTCATTCAGGCTATCAGAAGTGATGTTCCCGTCTATGCTGCAGTAGCTCCTTCTGTTTCAGGTCAGTTCGGACCAAAGCTTACTCCTGAGAAGCTCAGACCGGCTCTCAAGGCCCTTGGCTTTGAGGATGCTATTGAAGTTGCAATCGGTGCTGACCTCTGTACAATAGAGGAGGCTAAGGACTTTGTAAGGGAAGTTCCTGATCAGAAGCCGTTTATGGCTACATCCTGCTGTCCTGCATGGGCAGCCATGGCCAAGAAACTCTTCCCGACCCTTACTGACAATATTTCCATGGCCCTCACTCCTATGGTTCTTACTGCAAGAATGATCAAGAAGAGACATCCGGGCTGTAAGGTTGCTTTTGTAGGTCCGTGTGCTGCAAAGAAACTTGAGGCCGGAAGAAGAACAATCAGAAGTGATGTTGATTTTGTTCTTACCTTTGAAGAGATAATGGGTATGTTTGAGGCTAAGGAAGTCGATTTTGACGCTCTGCAGCCTGAAGATACCATGCACGGCGCAAGTGCTGACGGAAGAGGCTTCGGTATAGGAGGCGGAGTAGCCCAGGCAGTTGTAAACTGCATAGCCGAGCTTTATCCTGACAGAGAAGTCAAGGTTGCAGGAGCTCAGGGTCTTGATGAGTGCAGAAAGCTTCTTATGCTTGCCAAGGCAGGAAAGTACAACGGCTATCTTCTTGAAGGTATGGCCTGTCCCGGTGGCTGTGTAGCAGGTGCCGGAACCATCCAGCCTATTGCCAAGTCTACTGCTTCACTTAATCTGCACAAGAAGGCTTCTACCAACAAGCATGCACTTCAGAGTGACTATCAGGATATTCTTGAAGGTCTTGAAGAAGGTCTGTTTGCAAATCCTGAAGAGTAACTTACAACTGGAAGATTTGAAAATTACCTGACAGGCCTGAATTAAGCTTTTTATCAAAAGAAAGTATATCCAGGCCCAGGGTCTTGTGGTAGGCAATTAACAGGCAGTCAACAAAATCAAGACTACTCTGGTCGTAGATTCCGATTGCGTACTTTATGGCTCTTGGATTGTCAATCTCAATATCAAGCAGGATACAGTGAAGGATCCGGGAGACATTGTTTCTGTCAACTTTATATACACCGGAAAGGACGTAAACTACCTCTGCCAGAACTTCCACTGTGGTGAAAGAGCCGTTACGGACAGCCTCTGAAACTACCTTTGCCTGTTCTTCGTTGTCATTCAGCACATATCTGAGAATAGCGTTTGCATCAAGTAGTTTCATACTTTTCTCTCACTGCCCCGGCCCAGGCCTGTTTTTCCTGGGACACCTTTGCAGGGTCTGCATAATTGTGCGCAATTGAGAATGCATGAAGCTCTCTTTTTAAGGGAGTGGCGAGTTTAACATCAAACGGCAATCCGTTAACTTCCAGACTCTGGGAAATAAATATTCTCACTGCATCAGTAATTGAAAGGCCGAGTCTTTCAAATAATTGCTCAGCATCTTTCTTTGTACGGGAGTCCATTCTAACCTGTAAAACTGAATCTGTTGACATATTTTACTCCTGTATTTCATTTGTAATACAAATGCATACAAAAGTAAAGAAAATCCAACAGTTGGAATCAGTTTCTATTATTTCTTCTTTGAACTTTTTACAACAATCCTTGAAAGTGCAATCAGAGCTATTACGTTGGGAAGAACCATAAGCTGGTTAAACATGTCTGTAAGCTCCCATACAAGGTCGTTTGATAAAATTGAACCGAGGAAGGTAAAGACAAGGGCTATCAGCAGATAGAATATGACAGCCTTCCTGCCAAACAGGTATTCAACATTAACGCGACCGAAGAAGTTCCAGCTGAGAATGGTAGAGAAGGCAAAGAACATAAGGCAGACTGCTACAAACAGAGATCCCGCTGTATTACCCAGAATTGAAGAGAAGGCCAGTTGTGCCATGTTTGTCTTGCTGATTCCTTCCGCAGCCCCTGAGGAGAGAACACCATTACCGGCATAAAGTGTTGAAATAACAACCAGAGCTGTCATGGTAAGAACAACAAAGGTATCGATAAAAAGACCTATCATGGCAACTACGCCCTGATCATGGGGCTTTTCAACATTTGCCATGGCGTGAGCATGAGGTGTGGAACCCATACCTGCTTCATTTGAGAAGAGGCCGCGTTTTACACCCTGGCTGATTGCAGTTTTAAGTGCATATCCTATGCTTCCTCCAATAAGGGACTGAGGATTAAATGCATATCGGAAAATCATGGAGAAGGTTTCAGGTATGTATTTTATTCTTGCAATAATAACTGCAAAACCTCCTATGAGGTACAAAACTGCCATAATTGGAACAAGCTTTTCAGTAACTGATGCTATTCTCTGAATGCCTCCAATTAAGATTAGGGCAGCAACAGCAGTAATGGCTACTCCTATTGCCCATGTGGGAATGCCTGTAGCATGTGCACAGGTTTCACTTATGGAGTTGCTCTGAACCATGGCTCCCATAAAGCCCAGGGCGAGGATAATGGCAATTGCAAAGAATGCTGCAAGAAAATTACCTCCCTTGCCGGGGAAGGCCTTCTTAATGTAGTAAACAGGGCCTCCGTGAATTTTACCGTCCTCTCCGGTTATTCTTGTTTCAAGAGCCAGAACAGCTTCTGCATAGATTGTAGCCATTCCGAAGAATGCTATTAGCCACATCCAGAAGATGGCTCCGGGGCCGCCTATGAGAATGGCACCGCAGGCTCCGACTATATTTCCGGTTCCTACCTGGGCTGCAATTGCAGTAGCAAGGGCCTGGAAGGAGCTTAAGCCGCTTTTGTTTTTTCCGCCATTAAGACTTATACTTTCAAAGAACCGTTTCATGCCTTCTTTAAAGCATCTGATCTGTACGAACTTTGTTTTAAAAGAGAAAAAAAGACCTGTGCCTACAAGAAGAACTATAAGAATGTAATCTGAAAGGTAACTGTTAATTGTCTGAACCAGTTGGAGCATACTGTATCCCTCGCTTTAGCGGATTTTCAAATATATTTTCTATTTATATGGGAAAAGAGTAAATATTTATTTTTGCTGTTTGGTGCAGAAATAAAGTTACTGCAAGAAGGTCTGCAGAGCCTCCGGGGGAGAGGTTTTGTTCTATAAAGAGTCTGTCCATTTCTTCTACAGCTTCCATGGACGGGTAGGTTTCATCTGAAATCATATTTTGAACAAGGGCACTGTAGTTATCTGCCTTTTCCTTTCCTCCGCGGGAAACCATGTTTGTGTCTTTCCCAAGCCCTATCAGGGATAAAAGAGAGTAGACTGCAGCGTCATTTTCACTGTAGGAGAGACTAAGTGCTTTTTCATACATGGGAAGGGAAGTGTTAAGAACACTTTCAAAACCGCTTTCAAGTTCTCCGCGTGCACCCTTTAGACCGTATTTAAGGAAAAATTCCTCGCCCTTTGTAAGAGGGCCTTTCTTCTCCCTTATGCTGTTAAAATCAGCAACAGAGGACTGCCTGTAAAGCATAGAACATTCCTCAGAGAGCAAAACCGGGTCTGTACAGAGCTTGCCGTCTTTCCACAGTCTTCCACAGGCGCAGCAGAGCGTCCCTAAAAGAAAGATTGCTCCTTTGTGGGTGTTTACCCCTCCTGTGGCCTCAAGCATGTCTTTTTCGGCTTTTTTGCCGCGTTCCCTGATCAGTGAAAAGCAGTTTTCTCCCTTATTCTTAAAACCTGCTGTAAAGCAGTCCTTCCAGTAAGATGAGAGAGCGGCTATGCTTTTTTCAAATGCAGATAAGTCCATATCCTTGTGAGAGCCTGTGTTATTCAAATCCACAAGACCCGGTTTGGGAGTAGTTCGGACTTCTTTTTCCAAAGCTGAGGAGGCGAGGGAAGAGATAAGTTCTCCGTCGTATTCACAGAAGGTCTCCTCCATGATTTTTCTTACTGCATCCTGAAGCTCTTTTACCGTATGGATTCTTCTTGAGGCGCAGTACCTTCCGCTTTTACCGCAGACAAGACAGCTTCTCTCACTCTCTCTTTCAAGCTTTGTTCCGTCTGTATCTATTATGTCCATGTCAAAGAGACGCCCGGCGGGGCATGAGTCTTCAATTTTAACGCAGATTTCTTTTGCAACTTTTGCACTGCAGCTAATGCTGCAAATCAGTTCAGGCCCTGTAACTTCGCTAATGTCTGTTCTTTCAATTATCTGTATCTTATTATCTTCAAAGGCTTTAGTAATTAAAGAGACACCGAGTTCAAAGGTTCTTATAATCAAAGCAGATGTTTTAACAGGACCTGGGATGTTCATGCAAAATGAGAGAACCGTATGACCTGTTTTCAGGTATTTATTCTGTATTCTTGCCCTGTTTTCCCTGGCATCCAGTACCTGGGCCAATGTTACTTCAGTCATCAGTAGTGCCTCGGATCTGCCATGGCGCAGATGTTTGCTCTTACCTGTTCTGATTCAGGACTTTTAAAAAATGCTGCTGTAACTTTAGGGAGCATGGGAAGAACCTTATCAAGACAGTTGTCATGTATGGCCTGTCTGACAGTGCTGGCACTTACTGTTTCACCTTCATTTTTAAGCCGCTGAACTTCTACAAACTTAATTCCGTATTTTGGAAGCTCTCTGGCCATAACAGTGTTGTAAAGTCCTGTAACGCGGCTTGTCTTTTCACTGCCTGCATAGCGGGAAGTTATATTCAGATGTTCTGCTATCCTGGAGAAGATGGCCAGATCAAGTATGGCATGAGCCTCAATTGCCGTATCTCCGTCAGGGAGGAAGTAGCTTGGAAAGGTTGCTGAGCTTATCATGTACGGCCCGCTTTCATGAAAGACTACGTTCTTCAAATCCCTTATTCCCTCAGTTACAAGGCGCTTTCTTACTGCAAATGGAATAGGGCCTGCTTCCTCGCTTAAAAGAAACAGATGTACGTGTTCATTCTCAGAAGCGGCTTTTTCTATCAGGTATCTGTGGCCTTTTGTAAATGGATTGGCATTCATGACTATACAGGCACTCTCTCCGTCTGTCTTCTCCAGAGAGGAGAGGAAGGAAGAAAAACCGTTTCTTCTGTTTTCCATAAATACCAGGGTGTCCTCAACACGGGCTATTTCATAAAAGCCCAGATCCGAGAAGATTCTCATGTTTTTAACTTTGGTGTAGAGGAAGATGTGCATGTGTCCCTTTTCCATCAGGCGCTCACAAAGATGGCTTACAACCTGATTCATAAGGCCTTCACCCCTGTGGGAGGAAGAGACCGCCAGACAGCGCAGAGTGTTCCCGTAGCTGCTGCCTGTTGCTACAAGATTGTAATCATCATCAAAAAGACCGCAGCTGTAGTCCAAATGCCCGTCACGTCTTATTCCCTCTGCCTGGAGCAGAGTATCCATCTTCTGGTTAAAACGCTTGTCTTCCGGTGATATGGTTTGAAGTGAATAGGACATGACTTCCTCCGTGTCAGAATTTTAACAGAAAAAAGAACCCTTTGCCACAAAAGTGACAAAGGGCTGTAAATGCAATTGTAAAACGAATTACAGTGGCATAATTCCTACGATAGCTGCAAAAACCATACAGATGATTGAGAAGCCCCATACGTAGAAGAAGCTGGCCTTGATATGGTCTTTGATATCAACTTCAGCGAGACCTGTTCCGAGCAGAGTTGCAGGAACCATCGGGCTGATGAAGGTAGCACAGTTACGGCAGACAACCATTGCAACAGCAATCGGAAGAGCGTTAACGCCAAATGCCTCACCAATACCAATCATGACCGGAAGCATACCATAGAAGTAGCTGTCTGTATCAAATGCAAGTGCGAGAGGTACAGAAAGAATACCAATGATAAGCGGGAGATGCTTGCCGAGAGCTGCAGGAAGAATGTTGGAAATAATACCTGCGAGACAGCGGACAACTGAAGGAATAGCGTCAGCAGGAAGAACCATAACCTTCTTGCCGATAGCAGCACCGTCAGCACCGATACTGGTAGTAAGAATACCCATCAGAACAGCTGCACCCATGAGTGTTGAACACATCATAAGAGCCGGACCTGCATGGAGGTTGATAAGCTTCTTGTGCATCTTTGCTGAGAAACCGTAGTTTACAAACAGTGCAAGAGAAAGGCCGAGCATGAACGGTACGTAGCTTGGGAATACGTCCCAGATCAGCATGGCAATAACTGCAACTGTAAGAAGAATATTAAAGATGAAGAGTTTTGGTCTTGCAAGTTCGTTATCCTTTTTCTCAACAACAGCTGCATCTTCAATTTCAACAACGCCTTCAACTTCAGCAAGCTTGCCGTGAAGACCTGCACCACGCTTCTTTTCCTGGATACCGGCAAGGAAAGCATGAGCAATAGCAAGAACAATACCGAAAATCTGAATTGGAAGAATTGTTGACCAGAGGCTGCCGGCTTCCATTCCGAGAACAGAAGCAGCTCTCATTGTCGGACCTGCCCATGGCATGAGGTTGAGAACACCCATTGAAAGAACAGCAATTCTTAAGAGGGTAGTTGGTCTCATGTGCATTCTCTTGTAAACAGGAAGCATGGCCGGGACAACAATACAGAATGTTGAAGCGCCACCACCATCGAGGTGACCTACGAGAGCAATAATAGCTGTGACAATTGCTACACCAATAACATTGTCGCCAACAAGCTTCATAAGCTTACCGATAATGACGTCAAACATGCCTGCGTCTGTCATAATTCCGAAGTACAGAACGCTGAATACGAACAGTGCTGCAGTCGGACCTGTGCTGTTGAAACCAGTCTTAATCATGGTAGCAAGATCATCAAATGAATATCTGCCGCCGAGAACAAGAATAAGACCGAGGATTGCCGGATATACAATAAAGGCAATAGCTGGCTGTGTCTTGCTCTTAAAGAGGGTGACAACAATGGCAACTATGGTCAGAAGACCAAGGATACCTACTAAAGTTTCACTCATATGTTTTTCTCCTTAAATAAAGTGAAGATTATTAATTTAATTGATGCTGTAAGGTTTAATCTTCTTTACAACATCCAGGATGGTACCGTCTCTTGCCTCGAGAACAGCAACAACCTTGTCTTCCCACTGAAGATCTTCAGGTCTGCCTACAAGGCTGTAGGCCTTATTCTTAAGCTCTTCAATAGAAACATGCTTAATACCTGCATCATCAAGACACTTTACAAGGTCCTGTCTGAGCGGGTTGACAGCAATACCATAGTCGGTTACCAGAACATCCACACAGTCGCCGGGGGTGGTAACTGTTACAACATGCTCACAGACTGTAGCCATTCTTCCGCGAACCAGAGGAGTGACAATAATACAGCACTTGCTTCCTGCAGCTGTATCAGGGTGTCCGCCCGGAGCTCCGCGAAGAACACCGTCTGAACCTGTAAGTACGTTTACGTTAAAACCCGTGTCAATTTCAAGAGCTGCAAGTACAACAAAATCAAGTTTGTTAACAAATGCACCCTTGTTGGCAGGGTTTGCGTACTGTGAAGCACTCATCTCAAAGTGATTAGGTGTCTGGTTGATTGAATTTACTGCATCCAGGTCAAAGTCCTGAACATCAATAACCTTTCCGACTTTTCCCTTCTTCAGCAGTTCAACCATCGGTCCGCATATTCCGCCGATTGCCCAGCCCATCTTAATCTCTCTCTCGTCCATGTATTTCTCAAGGAAGAGGTTTGCAGCGAGAGAAGGGCCGCCGACACCGGTCTGGAATGAGAAGCCTTCCTTGAAGTACGGAGTAGAAGCTATAACCTTGGCTACGTTCTCTGCCATCATAAGGTCTCTCGGGTTCTGTGAAATTCTGGCTGCAGCTGAGGCAATCTTCTTAGGATTTCCGATAGAATCAACAACTACAACAGCATCTACATCAATAGCTTCAACACTTGCAGGCATGTTGGGGAAGTCAACAAGACAGTCAGTAATAACAACAACGTGGTCGGCATACTTTGCATCTGTCATGGCATATCCCATGCTTCCGCAGTTTGACTTTCCGCCAATACCGCGGCAGTTACCTACACAGTCACTTGTAGGAGCTGCAATAAATGCTATATCAATATGGACTTCTCCGCCTTCAATGGCTCTTGGTCTTCCACCGTGTGAACGGATGATTGCAGGAGTCTTGAGCTTTCCTGCTGAAACAACTTCACCCATTCTTCCGCGGATACCGCTGGTCTGAATTCCAACAACCTTTCCCTGCTCAATATAGTCAGCAATAGGATCATGGGCGCTTCCGAGACTTGTTGCGGCAATTGTAAGATTGTCCAGTCCAAGTTCCTCAATAGCAGCTTTCATAACCATGTTAACTACAAAGTCTCCGTCACGGAGATGGTGGTGGAAGCTGAATGTCATACCGCTCTTTGCACCGCAATCCTTGAGAGCCTTTACAATAGACTCGGCAATCTTGCTTTCCTGCGGTTTCTCATATCTTCTGGTTCTGGGGGAAGCTTTCTGGATGTACTTTCCATCCATGTAATTCTTGCCCTGATAGACTTCCTTGCCGTCTTTAAGCAGGAAATCAGGGATATCTCTACCAACTTTGTTTATCATACCAGATCTCCTTCATACATACCGCATGCACGTGCAAGGCGGAGTGTGCGCTCTGCTCCGGGGAGGAACGCAATATCAATCATCTTACCGTCTACAGTAAAGACACCAAGGCCCTTTGCGGCGTTCTCACGAACAGCACGGACAATCTTTTCAGCCTGGATAACTTCCTTTTCTGTAGGAGTAAAAATCTCATGAACGGGTCTGATCTGCTTCGGGTTGATAAGACTCTTTCCGTCAAAGCCCATTGCCTTGTTCTGCATAACTTCAGCAATAAAGCCTTCATTATCATCAAGGTTGGTAAATACAGTATCAAAGCACTGAACACCTGCAGCTCTTGCGGCAATAAGCATGAGGCCTCTGGCTGTAACCATGTCTATACCGTCTCTCTGCGGGGTAGTCTGCATGCACTTTCTGAAGTCACCGCCTGAAATGGCTACACCGAACATACGCTCTGATGCTGCACAGATTTCGTATGCATTCAGAATGCCTTTCGGACTCTCGAGGGCTGCCATCAGAAGTGTGCGGCCTTTCTCAACGCCAAACTCTTCCTCTGCCTTCTCAACAGCTGCTTCAACAGTCTTAACATCATTTGCGCTTTCACACTTGGCTATACGGATACCGTCAGCTCCACCGGCTACACAGACACGTATGTCCTCCTGCCAGTGAGGAGTATCAAGTCCGTTGATACGGACAATAACCTCAGTCTCGCCATAGTCAATTGTCTTTAATGCATGATAGAGAGAGAAGCGGGCAGAGTCCTTCTGGTTCTCTGCAACTGCGTCTTCCAAATCCAGCATTATGCTGTCAACGCCGTAAATGTAGGCGTCTTTGATAAGACCTGGCTTCTGTGCATTCATGAACATCATGGTTCTTCTGAGTCTGAAACGTTCTGGTCTGGGTCTTGGGATCATCTTACATCACCTCCCCAGGGAATTCCTGATTCAGATTTGCCACAGCTTCTGAAAACTGCGCATTCAACTCTTGCCTTGATAGTGCAGTCAAGAGCTCCTTTGTCTACCATTGTTACACGGGCACTCTTTACCCCAAGCCTGTCGAGAGTCTCGAGAACGGTTGCCTTTATCTGTTTTCCGTACTGATTCATGACACTGCTTTCAAGTGACAGTTCAATTTTTCCGTCACCGGGTTCCACAGTAACCTGTGCATCGCTGGACTCAAGGGTTCCAGCCATTGCAGGTTTAAGAATTTCCATATGTTTTCTCCTTAGATTTACTAATCAATAATTGCACAGATTTCGAACACAAACAATTAAAAAATACAGATATTAAAAAAAAGACATTCCTTCTCAGAAATGTCTCATAAATATCCGGATTTTCAGTTAATTAATACCAATATCCTCAACTGAATACTTCTTAATATACTGAAGGTATTCGGAAGCAAATTTTTCACTGTGATGCTTATATTCATTCAGTGTTTCATGCAGGTTCAGATTGTTTCTTCCTGCATCAATTACACAGCCTGCAATATTGGAGCAGTGGTCACTGACTCTTTCCATGCTTGTCAGCATATCAGTAAGAACAAAACCGGCCTCAATACTGCATCCGCCTTTCTGCAGACGCATGATATGTCTTGTTCTGATCTCATCTCTCAGGCGGTCAACAACCTGCTCAAGAGGTTCAACCTTGAATGCTGCCTCCAGATTGTTGTTTACAAAGGCCTGGTATGAGAGGTCTGAGATATCTGAAACAGCCTTTGATATTACCAGCATTTCCTTAAGAGCATCTTCAGAGAATGTAATACCCTTATCCTTCATTTCCTTTGCTGATTTGACAATTGCAACACTGTGGTCCGCAATTCTTTCAAGGTCAGTAATCATTTTAAGATACTCGGCGGCTGCCATACTTTCTTCTTCAGCAATCTTAAGGCTGCTGAGCTTTACAAGGTATGTTCCTATAATATCCTCAAAGTGGTCTGTAAGGTCTTCTTTCTTCTGAACTGATTCTGCAACGGTTTCTGAATAGGTGTTCAGCGTTGTAAGTGCTTCCTTAATTGAGTCCCTGGAAGCTCCGGCCATTTCAACCATAAGAGAATGGCACTGCTCAAGAGCAAGGGCAGGGGTTCTGAGCAAGAGTTCATCAAGCTCAACCTTTTTCTCAACTTCTTTCTGAACAATAATGCGGCAGATAAACCTTTCAACCACTCCGTTAATAGGTGCCATGAGGGCAACGCAGAGGAGCTTAAAGGTTGTATGGCAGATGGCAATGGTAAACGGGTTTGTAGCATAAGTCAGGAATACAGGAGCTGCAATTTTCTGAACTATGATAAAAACAAGAACCCAGAAAACAGTTCCTATAACATTAAATGCAAGGTGGTAACCTGCAGCACGCTTTGCGTTTGTATTTGTTCCCATTGCTGAGAGAAGGGTAGGAGCACAGGCGCCAATATTCATACCCATGATAATTGGGATAGCTGCCTGGTAAGTTACAAGTCCTGTAAGGGACAGAGACTGAAGAACACCGACAGAAGCAGAACTGGACTGGATGATTGCTGTAAGAACAGCACCAACCAGAATGCCCAGGGCCGGATTCTCAAGGGTGAGAATCAGATTGTGGAACTGAGGCAGATCCTTGACTGCAGAAACGGCTGAACTCATGGTGTCCAGACCGAACATAAGAGTTGAGAATCCAAGAAGAATCATTCCTGTATCTCTCTTCTTTGTTGTCTTTCCGGTCATGAGGAAAATAACACCGATTAAGGCAAGAATAGGTGTGAATGAAGAAGGTTTGAGCATCTGCAGAAACATGTTGCCACCGGAGATACCGGAAAGGCTCAGAATCCATGCTGTAATGGTTGTTCCTACATTTGCACCCATGATCAGATTCAGAGACTGGCCCAAGGTCATGAGACCCGAGTTTACAAAACCGATTATCATTACGGTTGTTGCAGATGAACTCTGAACTGCGGCTGTTACAAAAAGACCTGTAAGAAAGCCGACAAGCTTGTTGTCTGACAACTTACTAAGGATTGTCTTAAGGCTGTTTCCCGCAATTCTCTTAAGAGACTGTCCCATTACGTTCATTCCGAACAGGAACAGGCTGAGACCGCCTATCATTGTAAGTACATCAAAAATGTCCATATATCCAACTTTTTCAAAGGATTTGTAAATTCAGTATAAAAGAAAAGTAAAGTTTAATTCTACCTGCTTATCACCACTGATGGTGAATTTCGTCTCTTAAATACTTATCATAGATTTCATTAACTGCCTTCATCTGCTCTTCTGTAAGATCTGCAACACCTGCAGCCTTCACATTTTCAGTTACCTGAGAAGCTCTGCTTGCTCCCGGAATTACAACACTTACCTGCGGGTGCATGAGGACCCAGCGGATTGCAATTGGGGCAAGCTCTGATGTTCCAAAGACCTTTTTAAGTTCTTCAACAGCCTCAAGACCTGTCTCATACGGGACTCCGGCAAAGGTCTCGCCCTTGTCAAAAGAGGCTCCGTCCCTGTTATAAGATCTGTGGTCCTTAGGACCGAACTGTGTGGCCATGCTGAATTTGCCTGTAAGAAGTCCGCTTGCAAGAGGAATTCTGGCAATAATACCTACATTCTTTTTCTCTGCCAGGGGAAGAAGGGTGTCCAGCGGCTTGAGGCGGAACATGTTAAATACAACTTCAATTCCGCTTATACCGTATTCAAGAGCCTTAAGACCTTCAGAAACCTTTTCAATACTTACACCATAGGAGGATATCTTTCCGCTTTTCTTCTGTCTTTCAAGTTCACTGAATATCTCATCCTTGTAGAAAACCGGTGTAGGAGGGCAGTGAAGTAGAAGTAAATCTATGTGATCAGTTGAAAGTCTTGCAAGACTGTCGTCTATAAATGAGGAGACTGCCTCAGGTGTGTACATTTCTGCACTGTGCGGCTTGAGCCTTCTTCCGCATTTTGTGGTAATAAAGTACTTGTCCCTGTCTTTTCCCTTCAGAAACTTTCCAATTGTTTCTTCACTTTTTCCGCCGTTGTATACGTCAGCTGTATCTATAAAAGTAATACCTGCCTTATCTGCAGCATCAAGAATCTTAATACCTTCTTCCTCGTTAAAGGGATCTCCCCATCTTGTTCCAAGCTGCCATGTTCCGAGACCTATCTCTGAAACCTGTTTCCCTGTATTACCAAATAATCTTGTTTTCATTTCCACTCTTCCTTATTCAAGTAATATAGCAGGAACCTCTCAGCCAGAGAGTTTTCCCTAATGTTCTTCTTTGCCTCATCCTCAGTAAACCAGCAGTATGAATCCACTTCCTTATTTGTATGCAGGGCAGAGGCATCTTTGACCCATACTGTCCAGTTAAGCATAAGCGTGTTGCTTCTTTCAAAGTAGCTGCTTCTGTTAAATTCAATTTTCTGTGCTTCAAGACCTGTTTCCTCAAGTATTTCACGGGCAACTGCAACCTCAGCATCTTCTCCGCGGTTTACGTAGCCTGCTACAAGAATATAACTGTCCCTGCCGTACTGCTTGATAAGAAGAATTTTTTTTGTCTTAGGATCTCTTACAATCATGCTGCAGGCAGTATTGAATACAGGAAAATGATATTCGTTACAGGAGGGGCAGAACTGAACCTGTCCTTCACCTTCCATTTCTCTGATCTGATAAGCTGTTCCGCACTTTGTGCAGAACTTTTCGTTTTCATTTATAAATGCCATGAAAAAATAATAGCATAATAAAAGAAAAGGGCCATCCTCAGATGACCCTTAAAAACAGATTTTTAAAATCAGTAGTTTTCTGCATTAAGCTCAAAGTAGCTCTGCGGATGAGCGCATACAGGACATACTTCAGGAGCCTTTGTTCCTACAACAATATGTCCGCAGTTGCGGCATTCCCAGACCTTGACCTCGCTCTTCTCAAATACCTGCTTCATTTCAACATTCTTAAGAAGTGCTCTGTAGCGTTCCTCATGGTGTTTCTCAATCTTTGCAACTCCGCGAAACTTCTCGGCAAGCTCGTGGAAGCCTTCTGCATCTGCAGTCTTTGCAAACTCATCATACATATCTGTCCACTCGTAGTTCTCACCGTCTGCTGCTGCAGCAAGGTTCTCTGCTGTGCTTCCAATTCCGTTAAGTTCCTTGAACCAGAGTTTTGCATGTTCTTTTTCATTATCTGCTGTTTTCAAAAAGAGAGCGGCAATCTGTTCAAAGCCTTCTTTCTTTGCCTTTGAAGCAAAGTAGGTGTACTTGTTTCTTGCCTGTGATTCGCCTGCAAAAGCTGTTTCAAGATTTTTTTCAGTCTGAGTTCCTGCATAAGGATTCTTCTTTTCTTCTTCAACCTTCTTGAAAACACTTGCCGGCTGCTTGCATTTCGGACACTTCTCAGGGGGATTATCTCCCTCATGAACATAACCACATACTGTGCATACCCATTTAGCCATTTTATTTACTCCTTTTATTATCTTCCCTGGCCCTGCATTCCGGGCAGAGATAATTAACCTTTAAATCATACGAAAGCACCTTAACTCCTGTCTGCTTTTCAATCTGAGCAGTAAAGTCAGAGAGGTGAATATCAGAAAGCTTTCCGCACCTTGAGCAGACAAGATGATCATGTTTTTCAAGTCTGTCATAACGGTCCGGGCAATTTTCAAGGATAACCTTGCGGATAAGGCCTTCAGCGTGGAGCCTGTTCAGATTATTATACACAGAGGCGAGAACAATCTTAGGTTCCTGTTCCTTCATCTTGAAATAAACCTGTTCAGCTGTAAGATGCTCACGGGAGGAGTTAATGATATCAAGAATTTTTTTTGAGTAAGATGTCATTTATTCCTCCTTTTTTAGAACTATTCTAATTCTAAATATAAATAGCTGATATGTCAACGCTTAAATTCTTCTCTATTGGGTGTGTTTTTTAAAATTTTTCCTAAAATCGCACCTTTTGGGGTGTGTTTTTAAAAATTTTCCCCAAAATCGCACCACTGGACATCACTCACTACAAGTCATCCACCTTAAAGCCAATAAGGAAGAGGGCCAGCCTTATCAGCTGACCCTCTTCCTTAGTTATGGAGAAATAAATTATATAAAATTTTCGCCTACAATCTCAGCTTTCATCAGGTTGGAAGAAACACTTTGTCCAAGGGGAACACCTGCTGTAATAACAACAGTTTCACCCATTTTGACCAAACCTTCCTTTAGTGCAACCTCTGTGCATAATGAAAAGATTCTGTCGGTATTATGGACCTCTCCGGTAAGGAAAGGAACAACACCCCAGCTGATTGCAAGTTGTCTCCTTACTTTTTCTCTTGTTGTCATGGCCCCTACAGGACAGGCAGGGCGGAAACGGCAGATCATTCTTGCTGTATGTCCTGAGTTTGTGGCTGTAAGTATGGCCGTGGCATTCAAATCCATTGCTGTAAGACAGCATGAATGAGTAATGGCATCATTTATACAGTTCTGGGCAGCAACGTGACGTCGTTCAAACTGATCCCAGAAATCAATTGAATTTTCAGCTTCACAGACTATCCTGTCCATTGCTTCAAGTGCCTCAAGCGGATACTTTCCTGCAGCAGTCTCACCGGAGAGCATGACACAGCTTGTACCGTCAAATACTGCATTTGATACGTCGGAAACCTCTGCTCTCGTAGGGCGGGGATTTCTTATCATGGAGTCAAGCATCTGTGTAGCAGTAACAACCGGCTTACCTGTCTGAAGTCCTTCACGTATCATTCTTTTCTGAAGAATAGGGACACGGGCTGCAGGTATTTCAACACCCAGGTCTCCGCGGGCAACCATAATTCCGTCTGAAGCGGCAATTATTTCCTCAAGATTATCAACACCTTCCTGGTTTTCAATCTTGGCAATAATTCTTATGCTGTCTCCTCCGCATTCATGGAGAACCTTTCTGATTTCCTTAATGTCAGAGGCTTTTCTTACAAAAGAAGCGGCAATAAAGTCAAAGTCATTCTCAACTCCGAACCTTATGTCTGATATATCCTGCTCTGTGATGGCAGGGAGCTTGATATGTGCTCCGGGAATATTAATTGATTTGTTGGATGAAAGGCTACCTCCGTTTACAACGCTGCAGTGAATCTCATGGCCCTTGATTTCCTCAACCTTAAGACCAATCAGACCGTCATCTACCAAAATCATCTGGCCTTTTTCAACTTCCTTATAAAGATTGGGGTAGGTTACTGACACTATCTTCTCATCTCCGAGAACCTCATCACAGGTGAGAATAAAATAATCTCCTGTTGCAAGCTCAACCTTGTGGTCAAACTTTTTGACTCTTATCTCGGGACCCTTGGTGTCAAGAATTGTTGCTACGGCAACTCCGAGAGAGTCACGGACGCTGGTAAACATATTAAGTCTTTCCAGGTGGTCTTCATGTGTACCGTGTGAAAAATTAAAACGGGCAGCGTTCATTCCGCCGAGAATGAGCTTACGAATCATTTCAGGACTGTCTGTAGACGGACCGAGTGTGCAGATAATCTTTGTTTTTCTCATAAGGTTCTCCT
>JAILPZ010000063.1 GCA_024699225.1 Sphaerochaetaceae bacterium | reverse complement strand
TCTATAAAGGGCTCAAAGTTTCCATCCGGGCAGGCAGTTTTAAGAACAAAGGTTCTGTAGTCAGACAGGCACTGCTCCTTAAGTTCTGTGTTTTCTTTAACCGGAATTGAAAGACCACTCTCGTAGAGCTCAGACAGCCTGCAAACGTCCTTAACGCAACTTTTTAAGTCATCAATCAAAACTGCTGCTGTTTCCTGGCCGAAAACACCGCCGTTGCAGCCGCCCTTAATTCCGTTGTGTCCTACCGGGTTGTGGCTTGCCGAGACGTAGATAAAGCCCTTGAAGGGGCGGACTGCGCTCTCTGCCATAATCTCAGGGGCAGAGCAGATTCCGCAGTACTCAACTTCAAAGCCAAACTTTACAAGGGTTCTGTAAATGATGGAACAGATTGCAGGTCCTGTAGGGCGGGCGTCCCGGGCCAGAAGGATCTTCTGTCCTTCAAGTTTATCAAGGTACTTACCAAAAACATCTGCTATGGCTACGCAGATAAGGGAGTCTTCTGCTGAAATATCTTTAGTGAAATCTTCTTCGTCTGCCGATGCGGCAAATACTTTTCTCCAGCCGCTGGCTGACAGAATCATGTTTTCAAATGATTTATCAAGTTTTTCCTGTGTTGTTTTCATGCTTCTATTCTAGATGGTTTGACAAATAATAAAAAGCAAAAAGAGAATAGGGGCCTGCAAGATTTAAAAAGATGCAGGACCCCTGTTTTCAGATATTGGAATTGAAAAATCATTATTAGTAGTATTTTTTAATTAAAACGGTTCTTCCTCTTTCCCCTGTTCCTCCTTTTCTTCTTCCTCAGCGTCACTGTTGAGCTGGGTCTCGGTTTCTTCAACCTTTACTTCTTCAGGTTCTTCATTTGCGTAGGCAATAGCTTCTTCCGCATTTGCAGCTTCTTCCTGTCTCAGTCTTTCAGTCATGGCTGAATCCATTTTTGTCGGACTTTCAGGGAAGGCTGCGTCGTTTTTCTTCTCGGGCTTGAATTCAATATGCTCTGCAATTATGCAGATATACTCCCTGTTCTTTTCCATGTTGTCTTTCCAGGTTCTCTGCCTGATTCTTCCTACGACTCTGACACTTCTGCCTTTCTTCAGGACGTCACTGCAGACCTTGGCGGCAGCGCCCCAGACCTCAACACTGAGAAAAGATGTGTCCTGGACCCATCTTTTGTCCTTGTCAAAGTAGAACCTTGCGCAGGCTATGGAGAATCTGCACATCTGGCCGGTGGCGAATGTTCTCAAATCCGGGTCTCTTACAAGACGTCCTTCAATGAGCACGGTGTTCAAATCATTCATTTCACGTCTCCTTGCGGGACGGGAGCCGGCTTGTCTGCAACGCAGTTTTTTCTCCGGTCTGCCTTTTTTGTCCCGTCACTGAATAAAGACGCCGCAAAGTTGTTGAGCGTTGTTTTTTTGTTTAATTGCTAATAGAATGGAAACAGAATTATTTCCTGCTTTTTCTGCTTTTAATGGCGTTAAATCCACATTTTTAAGCAGTACAGGAATTTATAAAAAATATTCAGAGGTTGCAGATATGAAGCTTTCAGTTCTTTCCTTAGGCGGTTCAATCATTTCACCGGATAACGTTAACAGTGAATTTCTTTCAATTCTTGTTGCAGGCGTAAAAGATTATCTAAATAAGAATCAGGATGCAAAACTGATTTTTGTATGCGGTGGAGGAGCCCCGGCAAGAAACTACCAGAAGGCTTACCGTGCAGTTGTTTCTGAGCAGAAGGATCAGGATGCTCTGGCTCAGGACTGGATTGGAATTAAGGCAACCCATTTGAATGCTGAACTTGTCAAAGCTGTTTTCGGAGAGCTCTGCCAGGATCAGGTTGTTACAAATCCTACAGTAGAGGATATCCCGTTTAAGGGAAGAATTCTTGTAGCAGGCGGATGGAAGCCGGGTTTCTCAACAGACACAGATGCTGTCTATCTTGCAAAGCGTTTTGGAGCTGCTCTGGTTGTTAACCTTTCAAATATAAAGAAGGTTTACACAGATGATCCGAGAAAGAACCCGGATGCCAAGCCGGTAGATTCCATGTCCTGGGTAGATTTCAGAAAGATGGTTGGAGACGAGTGGGTTCCGGGAAAGAATGTTCCGTTTGATCCTATTGCTTCAAAGCTTGCCCAGGAGGCAGGTCTTAAGGTTATCTGCTCTGACGGAACAGATGTTGAGAACACACTTTCCATTCTCAACGGCGGTAAATTTGAAGGAACAACAATAGGTTAATTGTGCTTTAAAGAAAGGAAATAGGGCAGCGGATCGGCAAAACCTTCAGGGAAGGGCTGGTCGCGCCTGAAGTCGGGAATCCAGAGAATTTCATTTTCCGAGCGCTCCTGAATAAAGCCGTCTATACCAAGAACATCTACAAGGTCTGACAGCTCTTCATACTCTTTGTCTGTAATGCGGGGAAAGCTCTGATTTGGAGAGAGCTTTTTAGGCGGGACAAACTGAGTCATGAGGGAGAGCATGAAGTTTTCCTTAAAGTTGTCTGCAAAGAAGTGAAGGAAAGCCTTGCTCTGTTCAATGGTTCCCGGGAAAACAAGATGGCGTATCAGTACGCCTTTAAGGTTATCAAGATCGGTTTCTTTGTATCGCCTTTTGAGGAACTTAAGAACAGGTGAAAGAACCTCCGGGTATTTTGAAGTGGCGCAGAAGGAAGAGGCTACATTCTTGTCTATGGCTTTTGCATCCAGAAGATAGAGATCAACATAGTTGTCTATCAGGCGCAGCGCCTCAACTGTTTCATAGCCTGATGAGTTCCAGACTACGGGAAGGGAAAAGCCCTTGGCGTGAGAGATGTGTAGGGCATTGATAATAGAAGGTATGTAATGCGTACCCGTAACCAGATTCAATGTGGCAGCACCGGCTTTCTGCAGCTCAAGAAAGATGCAGGAGAGTTCTTCGGTGGAGACAGAGAGCCAGGAGGTGGAGGTGGTTCTGCTGATCTGGTAGTTCTGGCAGTACTGGCAGTGCAGGGGGCAGCCGCAGAAGAAAACCATGCCGCTGCCTTTTTCTCCGGATACCGGTGGCTCTTCTCCGCGGTGGAGGCCGCTCCAGGCTATGCGGATTTCGGAGCTCTGGCCGCAGATTCCCTTCTGACCGGAGAGTCTGTTCACGTGGCAGGCATTCGGACAAAGAGTGCAGTCTGAGTAGTAAAGACTCTCATCAACTTGGTTTTTCATTATTGACCCTCAGACAAATAATAATTAGTTTTTAAAACTGTGAGAATATGGGAAAAAATTAATTCAGCTTTTATGTCCTCAAAAAAGAAAGAACTCCTTGAAAAGGAAAGACTTGAGAGAGTGCGCCTTGAGTCTGACAGAAAGGAGAGGGAGAAAGAACGCTTTGTGCTGTGCATTGACGGTGGCGGCATGAGGGGAATTATCCCTGTTGTTGTTCTTCAGAACCTTGAGAAGCTTCTTAGGGAAAGGGGAGTAAACAAGCCGCTCTCACAGTGCTTTGATCTGATTGCGGGAACATCCACAGGCGGTCTTATTGCC